>JAYSZM010000011.1:0-4797 GCA_043738015.1 Lysobacterales bacterium | reverse complement strand
CGCAATATCCGGCCCTCCGGGCATCGCGACGCCACTCGGTCCTGCGGCCACAGGTTGACCAACGACACAAACGTTTGAAGCAGACAATCCGCGCTGGGTTATTCTGGGTGTTCACTTCGAGGTTCGGCCACGCCCATGCGCATCGCATCATTGCTGGTTGCTGCTTGCTTCACCTGGTCCGCCCATGTCGCTGCTGGCAACTGTGGCGATGCCGATCCGCTCGCTGCGGCACGCTCGATGTACAGCGAGCGTCATGATTTCTACGCCGCCGGCGATGAATTCGCGACGTTTCTGTCGCCCGAACTGAGCCGCCTACTCAAGCGCGACTGGGCCTGCCAGGAACCCGGCGAACAATGCGCACTGAGCGCCGATCCCTGGGTCGACGCGCAGGATGGCGGAGCGCTGGCGCCGATCGAATACGTACTGGTATCCGGCACCAGGACATTCGCGGTAGTCGAGATGCGCTACCGCTTCGGCTGGGAAGAAATGGCGGCCGAAGCGGTGCCGCAGATCACCACTATGAAATTTCTGCGCAGCGACGAAGCCGGCTGCTGGCTGCTCGATGATCTACAGGTACGCGCGTCATCGTTGCAGGCGCAACTGAAGGCCTACGCGTACTGAAAGGCTTCAGATCCCGGCGATCCGCGATAGCAACACTCGATGTGCGAATCGGTGTCAGAGCACCGTCGACCGGGATGCTCAGGGAAGTTACACAGACCGGTGTCCCCGACGGCGCCAAATGGTCCCTGGCAATCCACCCGACTACGGGCCCTCAAATCCATCCACCAACAACGGCAGCAGGGTAACGAACTGCGCATCGACGCTCGCTGCCGCGGCCATGTCCAGCACACACGGTGCAGTACCACTGCAGCCACCGGACCATCCGGCGAAACCGACGTTCGCTGGTGCCGTGGCGGTGAGCACGAGTTGCGTCCCGACCAGCAGGGTGGCGACACACTGACTCCCGCAGGCGATCCCGCCGACGTTGCTCTGCACGCTTCCGAGCGCAGCCGCCGAACCGCTGCGCGTGACCGTCAACGGCAACTGGACATCACGTTCGCGACCGACCCAGAAGCTGACTGGATTGGCCGCTGAAAAACTCTTGCTGTGCCCGATGCCGCGCCAGGTATTCGGATACCGTTCGTGCGGCGCAGCGCCGTTGTAGTCCCCCCACGATGCGCCGGAGTTGTCGCCCGACCAGATGGAGTAGCCCTCCCAGCCATTTGCCCCGATGTCGGGCGTGTAGTCATCGCGGATTATCGCAACCAGGTTGTTGTGCACGCTGCCACCGAGCAGGTTGATCGTGCCGATCATGTGCCCTCGGGCATTTACTGCAAACGCCGGATACAGCCACGCGATGTCATTGCTCCAGATGTCCAGTTGCGAGAGTACGGTGAGGTTGCTGCGATTGAGCACGAGAACCCGGGTGAACGGCTTGGTCCGGCCGCCCAACGCAGCCGACTGCCACGCCAGGCCGATTTCAGTGTCATTGATCCAGCCGCTTTGCATGCGCGAATCGGCGCGCTCGCAGGGATTGCTGCCGTTCGGCGCAGTACAAACGAAACCGGTGAGCGCCGTGGACGCCAGACCGCTGATCGTGCGGTGATTGAGGACAGTGGAGCTCTCGGCCCACGAAGTGACTTCCACGGTATTCGAGTTCACGACGTTGGCGAAACTCATGAAATCCACGCCCGGTCGGTTGCCGATCGAGCCGAACCCCGGAATGATCATCACCGATCCTCGGCTGCTCACCAGGTACCGGTAGTTGATGCTGACCCCGGCCGCGAGTTCATCGAGTGGAACACGAACGATCACCGAACCGTAGAATGCGTCGTCAGCAATCTGAAACAGATTGCTGGTGAAATACAGATAGTTGGCACTGACCTGCAAATGCGGGAAGTCGAGCCACACGCCGGTGAGCCCAAAATCCGCAGGCACGAAGTTCCAGTACAGCCAATTGTTTACCGCCAGGTCGGCACTGCCCCGGGCCATTGCCAACCGCACGCCGTTGCTGCCGTTGAAGGTCTGGCCGTATTGCATGTACCAGAACACCAGATCGCGCGTGGCGTCCTGCGTCACTCGTTGATCACAGCAGACGCCAGATGCAAACGCGGCGGGACTGGCCGGGAACACACTGTCCGGATTCACGTAGGATCGGGTGAGACCATTGTCGACGGTGATTGCCGCGTACCAGTTGTACGTCTCCAGCCAGGCGCGCGCGTGTCCGCCCGTGCTCGGCTCGGCGATCTGGCTGTTCATCGAAATGGGTGTCAGCAGAGTGCGCTGGATCAGATTGAATGTGCCGGGGGCCCGCGAGTAATGCACCTCTTTGCTGACGCTGGGCGCGTTGGCGCTGTAGCTGACGGGCACATCCAACTGCTCCAGGATCGGCCCGCGCTGAGCGCGCAGCGGACGATCGGACGGAAGTGCGAACATCGGCGGAAACATCGACACCGGACCAGTGGCCCAGTCGGCGCGCAAACCCGAGCCGGCAACACTGGTCGACACCGTTTCTACTGACACGGTGGGCTCCATGGCAAACGCGGTCCCGAGCCCAGCCATCGTTGCACACAACATCCAACGGCAAAACGATCGCATCGATGCCTCCGCAAGCGACAGTTGGAGCCCCTGCGCAATTCTTAGCACGTCTAAATCTCGGTGTCGACTGAGCAGCC
Organism: Lysobacterales bacterium; assembly: GCA_043738015.1. Lineage (GTDB taxonomy): Bacteria > Pseudomonadota > Gammaproteobacteria > Xanthomonadales > Ahniellaceae > 0-14-3-00-62-12. Next base: position 2,122 of record JAYSZM010000011.1, on the reverse strand, counting down.
TCTGGTCTACCCGGCTTGACTGGCGTAGCGCTCCTGAATCGACAATCGATGACGATTCCTGATCGATTCTGATGCTGAGCCGACCTGGGTGCGCGTAGCGATGCCGCTTCGCCTTCGCCCTTGTAGTGCGGGGCTTGCCCCGCTGCTCTCGATCTCACCCTTGCTGTTGCCTCCAAGGAGGCAACAGCAAACCAGAGCCGGTCACGTCAGGCTTTTTGCCTGTGAAGCGGGCCACAGCAAGCACCCGAGTGTGCCGACGCCGATCAGCGCGCGGCCGCGGCAAGGTGCCGCGCAATCACCGACGAGCACCAGCGCTCACCACCAGGCAGGCTGCGGTAGTATCGTTCGCACGCACATGCATGCAGGAGATTGAACCGATGAGCGGCTCGGTCATGTCCCCAGTGATGTTTCACATCGTACTGTGGTCACTGGTGGCGATTATCGCCGTGGCGACTTATCTCTACGCAGTGTCCACTCGACGCCAGAGAACGTGCCGCAGTTGCGGCGAACGTGTGCGCACTGAGCACGATTCGGTGCAAAATTGCCCTTCCTGTGGAGCGCCCCTGTCATGAACACGCCCGGCGAACGCGCCAAATTCCAACTCTCTGACGATGTCCCGCCGGAACCCAGGCCGCCCTCCGATCCGACGCGACCGGAACTGCTCGGCGGTACCCGCCCTGAGGTCGCCGGTGGACGCGTGCTGGTCACCGCCGCGGATGGTTTCGATGGCTACGAGATCATGAGCTACCAAGGCATTTGCTGGGGCATTTCGGTGCGCGCCAAAGATCTCGGACAAGACTGCCTGATGGGCTGCAAGAACCTGACCGGCGGCGAGCTGCAAAGCTACGCCGAGTTGGGCGACGAGGCGCGGCAACGCGCGCTCGACAAGATGTTCACCGCCGCGCGCCGCCAGCGCGCCAATGCAGTGATCAATTTTCGTTTCGAATACAGCGCACAGATGACTGGCGCCACCGGTTCGGTGGTGGCCTTTGGCACTGCTGTCGTGATCCAGCCGATCCCGGACTACATTCCGGTTGGCGCCACCGGCGCGATCCTGCGCGATATCGCCGACCGGCTCGACGCACAGAAATCGTGAATGTCTCCGCGCTGACCCACCGCGCGATCGAATGGCGCCACGCCTGGCCGGTGCGCTTCGCACATCATCCACTGTGCGCCCGGCATCGCCAGGAAACCTGGCGTATCGGCAGGATGTTCGTCTGCCGCGGCTGCGCGTCCCTGGCACTGGGTCTGGCCACAGGCGTCGGAGCGGTATTCACCTTCGAGGCCATATCGAGCGCATGGCTCGCCGCCACGCTCGCGCCCATCGTGCTCCTCCTGTCGTGGCCAACCTGGTACCCACGCCTGCCGCGCGTAATGCGCGACCTCTTGCGCGCCGCCCTCGGCATTCTTATCGTCTTCACCAGCCACGCCGTCTTCAGCGCACCACTGCAACTATGGCCGGTACTTCCCTTGTTCCTCGCCGCCTGGTGGCTCTATCGCCGCACCCGCGCCCGCGTCCAACTCAGGCAATGCGATGGATGCCCCGAACTCGGCCGCGGCGTATGCAGTGGCTATGCCGTGCATGCCCGCGCCATGCGTGCGATTGAGTTGGAACTTGAGGCGCGAATGGAGGCAAACATGTCCTTGCCCGCGTGCGCCGAGGAATGGCACGAAACGCTTGCCCACAGCGCACCGAAAAACGAAGAACGTAGGGCGCAATAACCGAAGGGCATTGCGCCGGATGCTTCCCCGAACCATCAAGAGGTGCAGGGCATTCAATCTACCTGGTGTATGTTCGCACCAGCCCTCGTGCGGACCGGCCTTTGTGGTCTGCGTGTTGTGCGCCAGATCGCTCAACCGAGGAAAATCAACTTGTCGCCTGCAAATCACTCCAAATTGCTGCTTTCATTCTCCCTGCTATGGCCAGTTCTACCCGCTGCGATGCCGCTTGGCGGCTACACCATTGGGCATACCCAATCAGCACAGACCGGGGAGTCAAGACTTACGCTAAGCAGAGAACTGATCTGGTGCGATCCAGTCAACGGCGGCTTCTTGGGGCTACCGGTTTCGACGCTCAGCGAAAACGCAATTCAGGTAACTTCCCGCGTACGTACGGGTGAGT
>JAYSZM010000010.1:0-24098 GCA_043738015.1 Lysobacterales bacterium | reverse complement strand
GCTCTACAGGAGCAACAGCAAGAGCAGCGCGGCAAGCCACGCTCTACAGGAGCAACAGCAAGAGCAGCGCGGCAAGCCACGCTCTACGCAATCGCGTCGCGGACAAATTCAAGGCAGAGTGTTCGGGCGGGAGCGCGGCTTGCCTTGGCCCGCCTTGCTTAGCGGATTGACGATCAGGCGTCGGAAGTCGAAGTACAATGCCGATTGCACAGGCTGCTTGGGTCGACTCATCGTGTTCAAACGCCCCATGCCTATATGCCTGGTGATCGTGGCCGCGATGACCTGCGCGCAGGGCGTTTGCGTCGCGGCCGATGAGGGTTTGGCTGAGCGCTGCCGCGCCCTGCAGCAGCAACCACAGCAGGCCATCGTCGAATGTGAGTCGGCGTTCTCGCAATTTGCCGAAGAGGCATCGATCGAGCTGGCACTGGAGATGTTGTTTCGCCGCAGCGACGCCGAGCTCGCCATGGGTGATTACGGCGCCGCGCAGGCAAGCCTTGAGCGGGCCGCCGCACTCCCAGGCGCATTGAACTTGTGGAAGAGCCAGTATCGACTGCAACGGCGCAGCGCGATTCTCGCGTACCGCCGTGGACTCTTTGCCGAGGCGCTGACTGCGTTTCGCGAGGCGCTGAATCTTGCAAGCATCCATGGCGATGTCCAATCCGAGGGACAAAGCTGGAACGATCTCGGCAACGCGCTGCGGCGGATCGGCAGCTATCGCGAAGCCCTGCAGGCCTATCTCACCAGTTTGCAGAAAAAGCGCAGCCTGGGTGATGCCGAACTCGGTCCCTTGATGACCAATCTGGGTGACTTGTACCGTGACCTCAACGAACCCGAGTCAGCCCGTACCTACTATCTGCAGGCCATTGAACTGCATCAGGCGCAGGGTCGCAGTTTGCGCGTCGCGCATGTCAATGAAGCACTGGCCACGCTGGCGCTCGACACCAAGGATTATGACCTTGCACGCCAACAACTGGATCTTGCCGGGGCGGTTTTTCTGACTGAGGGTGCACGTCCGGATCAGCTGCGCGTCGCTGCACGGCGGGCACGGCTCGAGCTGGATACCGGCAGACTCGATGCTGCGCGCCAGGTCATTGCCGAGGGATTGGCGTTGGCGCAGTCACTGGCGATTCCATTGAGCGCGGACCTTTCGATCGAAGCGGCGCGCCTGGAACTACTTGACGGGGCGCCGGAACGCGCGCGGCAACTGCTGGTCGCCGCGCTTGCCCATGTCGTGGAAGGCTCACCCGAGCACGCAGCGCTGTTGTCGCTGCAGGCACGCGCGCTGCGCGAGCTGGGTAAATCGGACGAGGCTTACACCCAGCTGCTGCTGTTCCATCAGATTGACGCCAAGCTGCGCGCGGCTGAGCACGACGAGCGGCTGCAACTGCTACGCATTCGCTTCGAAGTCGCCGAGAAGGACCGCAGCCTCGCTGCGATGGCTGCCAAGGCATCGCTGGCTTCCCTGGCCTTGCGCCAACGCACCCTGCAGGTCTGGTTGCTTGCGGCTTTCGCCTTGCTCGGCATGTCCCTGCTGGGTTTTTTGACCTACCGCAGCCGTGAACGGCAGCGCATTGCCACCGCGAGAAGAGAGTCTCAGCTGCAGACCGAGGCCGCGCATTTTCGTGCTGCTGCGGCAGCGCTGGAAGTCGACGTCGGTCGTGTGCAGGCCCTGCTCGATCAGAGTGAGAGCGCCCTGCTCGCGCTCGACGCCTCGGCCACCATTGTCGCTGCAAATAGTCGCGCTGCACTGATGCTGGGCGACCGTGTTCAGCGGCTGAGCGGCAGGCGACTGGACGAATTTCTCGACGCCGATTCGGTGGCGCGACTGTCCCATGCGCTGGAGCGGATCGATGAGCCCGACGATCATCTTGAGCTGCTGCTTCAGTTATCGAACGGATCATCCAGTTCAGTTTTCCCTGCCCGCATGATTGCCCGTCAGGATGGCGATGGCACACTCGTTCTGGTGCAGTTGGATGTCAGAGCGCAAAACGTGCCAGATGCGTCCGACCCGGCGAACGCCGAGCCCATTGCCGCACTCGCTGACGGAACCTTGGATCAGGAGCCCGCGGATGGCTTTCGCCGCGAACTGGTCGAGCTGATGCTGGCCGCGCTGGCGGCGTGGGAGCAGAGCATGCGATCAGATGCGATTGAGCTCGCGCAAAAAAGCCGGATATGGCGGGTTGCGATCGATGATGGGCGGGTACGGGTCAGGGCAATGGAGCGTTACTTGAGTCTTGCCAAGATCCCTCGGCAACCGCGCTGGCGCGAGGTTCTACGCACCGCGTATTTCGTGCTTGCCGAAGCGCCGCTGGACGCTGAGAGCCGCGCCGAACTGCGCCGTCGCTGCGAGTCGATACAGGCCTGGGTGCGCCGACGGGCTGTCGTCTAGCTTTTCGGCTGCGCGCGCCCACGCTGAAAATTCCGAGCAGACGCAGTGGCCCGGAGCCGCATCCGCCGCCGCAGGAGGAGAATTTGTACACCACCAGGGATTGGGCCACGCACCCTCAAAGCCGAGTACTGGCTCGCTCGTCCACACCTGGTCAGCGCTCCTGCATGCTGGCGCTCACTGAGTGGGCTCGACCGGAGGATCTTCGCAACGCAGACACATCACTTCCACTTGCTGACCACGCACATACTGGTGGTGTTGATACGCGTCGTAGAACAGAAGCTCCTCCGGATGGGCATTGGCCACGTTCGGGGGAATGACGTCGGCCACGACCGTGCCCCAACTCGGCACATGTTGGCCGCTCGGATGACGTTGGAAACCCTGACAATATTCATCGGTCAGTCTGCGCACCAGCGAATAGTCGTCATCAAATTCACCACAGCTGTCATCGGGTTGAACCGTGACCAGGCAACGTTCCTCGGGAACAATCTCGGTGCTACGGCCCTGTGCGAGTCCGCCGGATCCTGGCGCTTCGCAGGCGGTTGCCGGCAAGCAGGCCTGATAGTTTTCTACTTCGGCAAGCGAAAAGGTGACGTGCGCGACAACGGCGATGCGGCCCGGCTCGCACCATTCTGGATCCGGCAGACTGCTATGCGCCGAAACGATGGCCGGCATTGCCGCGGTCAAAAAGATCAGCGAGGCGGTTCGTGCAATCGTGGACATGGCAGGGGGCTCCGTTGTTGAGGGTCGCGCGGATGCTACCGGCGCGGCCACGCAATACCAGCGCGTATTGGGACGAAATGGGGAAGGTTTCGCAGTAAGCGATTGATTTTACGCGACTGGTTCCGTCGCCGACCCAGCACGGCATGCGGCCAGACCTGGCCCAGAAATGCGCTTGCAGTCCGCGCACTTGGCCGCGCAATCGGCCCGCCTTCTGCCCACAAGCTTCCATGTTCAGGCCCGGGAATTTGCTGGGTTCAGGTGCAGCCCGGCGCTAGCGTTTGTCCGGCCACACGAATCCCGTGTGACGTCAGGCAACCATCCATCGAGGACTCATCATGCATCCGTTTGTGAAATCTCTGCTCTCTGCCGCTTCGCTCTCCCTGGGCATTGCCACTGCCGCCCAGGCCAATGTCGTCGGACCCGGAAATTACTCGGGTGGCTACATCGGCGCGGTCAAGTCGGTGGTGCTCAATGTTCCGGGTATCGGGACCAGCTATGCGGTTCACCCGACCCATAGTGGATGTACGTCAAGTTTGAACGCGATCATCAACACCTTCAACGCGATGCCCAATGTGTACATCACGCAAGTGATCCCCTGCCACTATGTTCCGGGCATGGGTCCTGCGGTCGAAATTGGTTTGGAACCGATGTCGCCGGAACGCATCAGCCGTGGGCTGCAGGCCGAACAGGACTTGCGCGATCTCTACAATATCGAGGCCTATGAACGCGCGTTGCAGGAAGCGTTGCAGCCGGTGGAAGACGGCAGTCACTGACCGGTAGCGCTGGCCGGTAGCCTGGATGGCGCGGCGCTCCATCCGGGTTACGGGCATGTTGCCTGTTCCCGCTACCGGATATCGGTTGCGCAGCAAGTAGCCTGGATGGCGCGCAGCGGCTCTTAACGGCGGAGTCGGTCAATCCGGGGCGCATTTCAGACTGCCACCGCGAGCGGATAAGTGCAGTCAGATCAAGGCGCGCAGCGGTCTAGGAAGTTTCGGAATCAAGGGGGTCCTGGCTTTAGGCTTCCGATCTTGATCTTGATCTTGATCTTGATCTTGATCTTGATCTTGATCTTGATCTTGATCTTGATCTTGATCTTGATCTTGATCTTGTAGAGCGTGGCTTGCCGCGCTGCTCTTGCCTTTGCTCTTGTCCCCGAGGGGATTGCATAGAGCGTGGCTCGCCGCGCTGCTCTTGCCGTTGCTCTTGTCCCCGAGGGGATTGCATAGAGCGTGGCTTGCCGCGCTGCCCTTGCCCTTGATGATCGTAGACCAAGACCCGCCCCGCCCCATGGCGCTCAACAGCGCAGCTGGTCAAACCAGTTGGAAATAGCGGCATTCTCAACCAGTTCGATCGGCGTTCATGCCGCAGCAGGGAACTATCAACGCCCTGTCCACTCCCTGCTATATCCTGCGACAAGTCCTCACATGCGGAAACCGGAATGAAGTTACTGCCTGGCTTTTTCCTGTTGCTGTTTCTGGCCTTCGCAGGCCCGGCACAGGCCTTGCGTTGCAATGGCCGCCTGGTCGGCACCGGCGATCACGCCCTGCAGGTGCGCGAGCGCTGCGGCGAACCGTACTGGATCGATCGCCACAGCGAATGGCTGATACTCGGCGAGCGTGGACCGCTGGAACAGCGCGTCGAGCGCAACGTCGAAGTCTGGTTCTACAACTTCGGCAGCAATCGATTTCTGCAGCGCCTGGTATTTCGCGACGATCGTCTGCAGCACGAGGAGCACCTCGGCTATGGATTCGATCGCATTGGGCAACGCTGCAAACTCGATGCCCTGCCGCGCGGACTGAGCAATGGCGAAGTCATCGCCCGCTGCGGTCAACCGCAGAGCCGGAGCGAGCGCTACGCCGACCAGATCGAACGCGACGGCCAGGGCAACGCCCGCTTGCGCGTCCTCCGCCGCGAAGAATGGATCTACGACGCCGGCGCATCCCGCGACTACCGACTGTTGTTGCTGATCGATGGGCGTTTGTCGGAAGTGGAGCGATTGGATCGCTGAGGTCGCGCGAGGGCGACCGTGCTCGTTTCCACCGTCGGGCGTACACCACGTAGCCCGGATGAAGCTGCAAAGCAGCGCAATCCGGGATCGTCGTGTGCCACCACACCTCGAATCCCCGGACTCCATTGCATTGCATCCCGGCTACTCGCTTTCAACTCGGTGCCGTCCCGGCAGGCGGCAGCACCTCATGCCTGATCCGCGCACGCTTTCGCGCAGGTGGGCAATCCGGCGGCCAACCGATCGGTAGCCAGTCGGCCCACGTCGGCCTGCACCTTCTCGGCGACTGGGTCGAATTGGCCAACAACGGCCGCGACATCGACCCCAATCCGAGCAACGACGACGCAGAGTTCATGTTCATGGGCGGACTGGCAGGCATTCCCATGTCGCGTGGCGCCATGCTGTTGCTGGGCGTATTGCTGGTCCCCGTTGGCTCGGCGATCTTGCGGTGATGATTGGCAAACTAGGCGAGCTCGTCCGAAATCACAGTCGCGCTCATCCCGCGCAAGTTGGGCCAGCTCTGCCGGTCGAGGAGACGACACCGTCGGTGCCCCCTATAGCCTGAGCGCGACGAAGTTTGCGCCCGTGCGGCAAGACGTGTGCGGGCGCTCAATGTCTTCGCCGCGCAGACGGCAAGAAGACGGCGCGCCTTAGTGGCAAGCAGAAATCAGGTATCCGTTTTTATCCTTCGCTGTTATCTCAGCTCTTATCTCCGCGCTTATGCACTGAAAATGTCTATCTGCGCTTGTCCGGCTCTTGTCGCAGAATTTTTGTCGTTGACAACATGGCAATCCCGGCGTAGTTTCCGGTTCGTCGATCCCGGGGGATTGACGCGCGCCACCCGCGATTTGTGGCGCGACCAGGGGATGTCGTGAGACCACTCTCACGTTGTCCCTTCCTGTTTCCTGACGTGGCTTCAACGCCACTGTGGAGCGTGCCCCGTGAACGTGATCCGTTTTCATCGCCGATTTCCGCGCCGGTTCTTCCGATTGACGGCGTGCAACAGCGACCTTCGCGCACTCCCGTTGATGGCCCTTGCGCCCGCGTCAGGCTGGTCTGAGCCTTGACCACGCGCGGCATGCACTGTCAGACCCCGCTGGACACCGTGGCCTTGTTGCTGGGTGCATGGCCGCCCGCGACGCTTACGTTCGGCGCCTGCCAAAGCGCTACCGCTGGCACGGTGATGACCATAGTCAACCGGTCCGCACAGATCTGCGTGCGCGCCAAGCCGCGCCCTTCAGCATGTCGTGCAGCGCCTAGTGGTGTACGCGCCTTCCAGCGCGCGGCAACGGGGAACTCGGGCCTGGTCGCGTCCTTGCCATTGCCCGCAGCAACCGGGCGGCAAGCAGTGGGGCGAGGTGCAGTGCATCCCTTGCGCGCCGGTACAGCCAGAGCGCCGCCCATGCGACAACAGCTTTCAGTGATGCGCGATGAACTCGCGCATCCGCTGGACGACAACGACGCACTCTGCGTTGAAGTCGGTTTTGAAACCCGTCATGGCAAGTTCAATAACGGGAAGATCGGGTTTCAGATAGGGCTGGCGGATGTCCGGGGCATAACCAGCGAAGCAGGCAAACATCGGTCCATGTAAACACGCTTCCAACTTTCAAGGGGAATGAGATGTCAAAGAAGAAAATGCTCACTGCTGCTTTTGCGTTAGGCCTGATCGGAACATTCGGTGCACAGGCCTACGATCCGGTTGCAACCTGCAACCTCTCGCAAACACAATTCAATGGCTGGTTCGTATCCCAGCCACCCGCGAAAAATGGCATCGTCACCTTCGCCAACAGCGTCGGTTTCCCGACGAACAACACCGTCTGCGATTTCTACAAGTGGGCGCACCAGATGTTCCTGTGGACGACTTCGCCGCTGGGCGGCGGCATCCTGATCGATTCCACGGTATTTTTCGATGTCAGCATTGACCCGGCTACCGGCAACGCTACCTATGTTTCCAATGCCGGCGGCGGCACCAAGAACAATGCCTTCGCTCTGCGCGGAGCCAAGCCCGTGCAGATACAGCCCGGCGGGCAGGCGGGGGGCGGCGACACCCTGATGTCGTTGAATGGTTCCCTGATTTATTTTTCGATGCACGCGAACGATGTCTACGCCTGGTTCAATACGGCGGTCAGCAACGGCGTTCTGCCCGCGACCACGCCGTTTCCCACCACACAGGCGGAGTTGGACGCCATCGTGAATTACGCCAAGGCAAATGGCGCCACGCTGGGCGATGCCAATGCGCTCACAATGGAGTTGAAGACGGCCTGGGTCGATGCCGCGACCGTATCTCCGCTGTCCGCCTATGTGACCATTTCCGCCGCCGTGCCGAACTACACAAAAGTGAGCACAACGAGTTGGACGATCAACGCGCAGCAACCCAGCGTGGTCAAGACTTTGGCGCTGGTCGGCATCCATGTGGTCGGCCCGGTGCAGGGTCACCCGGAAATGGTGTGGGCAACTTTTGAGCATGGCCAGAACGCGCCCAACAACACCTTCTACGTCAGCATCCCCGATCCGTTCTTCGCGCCGATCCCGGTTCCCTACAACTCCAACGGGACCTGGAATTTCATGACCAATGGCGGCTCGCAGACCGGTGCGCTGGTATCGCAGATGACCGTCGACGGCAGCACCGGGGCGATCACCGCGACAGCCGGCAACACCATAGGGCCCAACAACGTTTACCGTGCAATGCCCTGGGGAAATGCGCCGACCCCGGCTGCGGCGAACAACAACAGCCAGCTCATTTCACTCAACAACGATGTCCGCGGAATGCTGAGTGCCCTGGGCGACGTACGCAGCAACTATTTCCAGGTCGGGGCGGTGTGGACGCAGAACGGCTCGATACCCAGCAGCGGTACCGATACCGCGAAGCAGATCGGCTCCAAACTGCTGTCCAACACCACCATGGAAACCTATCACCAGACCAACAAGAATGGCTGTTTCGGTTGCCACTTTGCCTCATCCAGCACGGGCACCAGCCACTTGTTCTCAACCACCAACAATCCGCTGGTGCCGCCGAGCAAGTGATGTCGGCGGCCTGTTGAAGCAATCGGCTATCGGCAATGCTTCGTCGGCTGGGCTTCATCCCGACGAGGTGTCTGCACTCTGTGCCGTTGACGGCGTTCGGAGAGCGCCGGAACGTTCCCATTGCGTGCTGGAACGCCCAGATACGCAGAATGCGGGAGCGCGCGCATCACCCCCATCACGGTGGGGGTGATGCGAATGGGACCTGAGCGCTCAGGTTCGGCGAAGGCGCGGCGCGTCCGATCAATTGCGACACTCCCTGCCCGCTGCGCGCTTCCATCCAATGGACGTCGCCTGCCGATCCGATCATCGTGGCGGCCATGATCAGGCCGGGAGGTGGAGTCAGGTCTAGCTTCATAGCATTGTGCTGCCCATGGGCTAGCCGCATTGCACGACCGCCAATGGTGTCAGGGACAATTACCGCAGCGGACTTCGGTGTTAGCGCGTAGCCCGGATGAAGCTGCGAAGCCGCGCAATCCGGGGACAGGCTGCGGTATCAGGCAGCAGAGCCCCGGATTCCATTTCATTTTATCTGGGCTACCCGGTACTCGCTCGGCAAGCGGCTGCAGTTCGTGAGAAGCGTTGCCCAATGGCTTGAACAGGGGCAGTCACTATCTAGACTCGGAGCAGCCTTGGATTATAGGGGCGTGGGTGCGGGGTGCGGAGGGGGTCAAGAGAAAACCCGAACTAGGGACGGAAAGCCGTGCTATCGATGGGTTTGCGGGTGGGTCGAAAAGAGTTGTATCCCTACCTGTATCCCCAAGTTGGGGGCGCTGGGGGTGTACTTTGGCGAACGATCCAGCCTTTCCGGATGCTAGGTTGTGTTCGACAATCGAAAAGTAGTTAGGGGGCATTGGTGGCCGATTCGCAAGTTCCAGAGGATGCAACTGACTCATCCGCCGAGTCGGAACTCGCGCTCGTTCTCAATCGAACAGCGCATGTGGAAAATTTACTGAACCAAGTCATGCTCAACTTCTTTGCGCCCCAGAAGCGAACAAGCTCTTTTTTCTGGGAAGTGCTTCTCGACAGCTCAATAATGCCAACTGGTTCAAAGGTGAAAGCCGCTATGGCAATTGCCCAGAAGGTTAAGTACAAGCTGGATCAAAAGGCCCTGCATGGCGTGATGTCTCTGCGCAATGCATTTGCTCACCACAAGGTTGATTCGCATCCGATGCTTACCGTAGGACGAAATCCGGAGAGCGGACAGGTTTACTATCGATTGCAAATCGTGAGCAACTCCGGCTCAGTGTCCCAGAAGCGTAGAGACCATGCGTTCGCCGAGTTCAACAGTTCGTATGCAACAGCAAAGGAGTCTCTGGAAAAATTGCTTGTCGCAATCGCATCTTGGAGCGTGCAGAATGCCCCCTAACTATGCGTTCAAGCCGACCGCGGGGAAGTGTGTCGTTCAAACCAACGGCTGCCGGCCGGCGCCGGCTCAACGCGGCGTTGGACGGCAATGAAAAGATGAGGCGACCCACAATAATTTGCTACCTCTGTGGTGCACCTATCGCCGAGGATGCTACGCGTGACCATGTCCCACCTAAGCAGCTATTTTCAACGGAAATCCGACGCGCATATGGCCCGCAACTTCTGACGCTAGCGGCTCATGTCGCGTGCAACAAGTCATATCAGCACGACGAAGACTACTTTGCCAACACGCTTGCTCCCCTGGCGAGGGGGACAATGGGAGGGGACTCATATCTGCGAGGCGTGTTTGATCGATATGGTCGAGGCAAACAACGAGACCTTGTGCACAAGGTGATTCATGAGTTTGACCCCCGACCATCCGGGCTGGTTCTCCCTGACGGATTGGTTGCAAAACGCGTGGAAGGAAGTCGTATCACGCGCATCGCGTGGAAGATAGTTCGAGGGCTCTACTTCTTCCACCATCAAGTTGCGCTCTCCGAAGATGCTCCGCACTCTCTGAGGGTTGTCCCGCCAGATGAATGCCCACCAGAAGAGTTCTTCCATCTGCCCGATCTACCAATTCACGGTCAATATCCTGAGATTTTCGACTACAAGTACGCCGTCTTTCCAGATGCCATGCAGCTGAACATTTGGGCACTATTACTCTGGAATAAGATCATTCTGTTAGTGTACTTTCATGATCCTCAGTGTTCCTGCGACAAATGCACCGACGTCACGCCTTTCAGCATCAAATGACCATTTCCAATCTAGTAAAACATTGCCGTCCAACTATGTGTTCAATCCGACCGTGGGGGAACGAGGGGAAGGGGGCAAGTCTTCTATCCCCACATCGAGCGATTGTGATGCTCAATTTGTGTGCGGTTCCTGATGCTCCGGCCTGTCATCTGCGAAAAATCCTAGATCAGAATCCGTTCATGCCTAGCGACTTCGCCGCGATTGGCCGAGACCATGGCGGCATGCAGAAAAACAGGGGCCAGTGTCCCAATGCTTGGTCTGAGAAATAGGTCACAGACCCCTGTTTTGGGATGGTTGATTCAAGTCGAAGTAGATGCAATGTCGACACGTTCGCACAAGATTCCGCCCCCGCTTGCCTCCTGCACTCTTTCGATGTGTTTCGCAGCTAGCAATGAGTGCTCCTGAGAACTTCACGACATAGCCGTGCATACCCACTATGACCGAAATTACGCTACCTGGAACCAGTGAGAACATCAGTATTCCTGGAACACGTCCCTTGGTCATCATTGGCCCCAACGGCGTGGGCAAAACGCAGCTTGGAGTTCTCCTCACCCGCACTAACAAGGCGCAACGGGTGGCAGCCCTGCGCAACGTCGAGATCTCCGGCATCCCCATGCAAACAATGCAACAGGCGAGCCTTGAGGTTAAGAATGCGCTTGATCAAATCCTTAGCTCTCACTGGCGGCAGTCCTACGAGCTCCAGAATCTCCTAGCCGAGATCCTTGCGGAAGACCGCGAGCAAGCTGTGGCGTATCGCGCCGCGGATCTGAAGCAGCCTGGCCAACCAAAGGATCCCAGTCTCTCGAACACTCGTCTGATTCGGATCGTAAAGATCTGGAACCGACACTTCCCGGGCCGTATTATCAATCTCGACTATGCACCCATGGTCGTCCGGACAATGGCCGATGGCCAGCGGGCCGAATACTCCATCGCGCAGATGAGCGAAGGGGAGCGGACGGCTCTTTACCTTGCGGCAAGGATCATCAGTTGCAAAGAAAGCATCATGGTGGTCGACGAGCCAGAAACGTTCTTTCACCCGGTTCTCGCTAAAAATCTCTGGGACGACTTGGAGCGAGAGGCTCCAGAAGTCCGCTTCGTCTACATCACCCACGACATCCCGTTCGCCCTTTCTCGGCACGGCGCGAGGTTCGCCATTGCCCGCCCAGAGAATCGGGCCGATCTGCTACCAGAAACCAGCGCAATTCCTGGTGAGGTGATCACCGAGGTACTCGGCGCCGCCTCATTCTCAATCGCGGCATCACGCCTGATTTTCTGCGAGGGGAAACCGGGAAGTCTCGACCTTCCAATCCTACGTGCTTGGCACAACTGTGCGAAGACCGCGGTCGTTCCTGCGGGGGGATGTAACGCGGTTCGAGAATGCGTCGCCGTCTTCCGTGCCGGCCAAGTGACTGGTGGATTGACGGCATTTGGTTATGTCGACCGCGACGCTTGGCCCGACTCGCACCTGACCTCTGACCCGGACGTCCATCCGCATCACTTCAGCGAGATCGAAGGGATCTTCTGTAGTGAACCCATCTTCCTCGCTCTCGCTAAGAAGAACGGAGTTGCTGATCCTCAGGCGGCGTTTCTGGCGTTCATGAAGGACGCGCGCGCACGGTTTGTCGGCCCGATGCTCAACAAGGAGATCTTGCTGCGCGCCAAGCTCCGCGTGGAAATTGAACAACGATCGTTGCTTAACCCGATAAAACCCAATCCAAACCTAGCGATAGTGAAGTCAGATTTCATCAGCGCAGAGCCAGTTGGCGGGTGGCCGACCTACATGCAAACTGTCTTCGACGAAGAGGAGGCGCGTTTGCTTGCTTCGCATAAAGGACCGACTGAGCAGTTCGTAAGAGACTTTCCGGCTAAGTCCTACTACAAGACGGCCGCGCAACAAATGGGGTACGTACCCGAGAAAATGTTGGAGACGCTCATCAGCGCTCTCGAACTCACCGACGCAGAGGCCGCACACGAGCGAAGTCTGCGGGATCTTCGCGACGCGGTGGTTACATACCTTGAGTCCCGCATGTTGCCGCGCGCCATCTAACGGTGGTGGTAAGGACCGTGGGACTTGCCGCGATCCTAACAAAAACAGGAGTCAGTGTCCCAATAGCTTGGTCCGAGAAATAGGTCACTGACCCCTGTTTTGTCTTCGACTTTGCGCCCACGCGCGCTCTGCGGCAGTTGTCCGAATACGGCATCGGCCTGTCGCCGAACGAACCCAATCCGGAAAATGCGGTCAAGGAGCTGGTTTCGTTTCTGCCGGTGCTGGCGTATGACGGCGCAAACATGACGCAGATCGACGCGGGCGGCATTCTCGACATCGCGATGGCCGGCACGTCGGCTACGCTGCTGGCTCGCAAGTGGGAAAGCGCGCTACTGGTCAACGTGGACAACGATACGCTGCGCCGCGTTCTGAACGATCCCGATGCCATGGCCGCCGTGGAACGGATCGAGGGATGGCGCTCACTCGGCGACAACGTAATCGAGACGATCATCAACAAGAGCGAGAAGATCAAAGCGCTGAAGAATAAGGCAAAGGAAGGATCGCTGACAAAGAAAGAAAAGCAGGAACTCTCCGACGAAGAGAAGGAGTTCAAGAGCAAGCGCAAGAAAATTCAGGAGAAACTGATCAAGTTCGCCACACGCATTCCGGCGTTCATGTATCTGACCGACTTCCGTGAGAACACTCTGCGCGATGTAATCACCAAACTCGAGCCGGACTTGTTTCTGACCGTCACCGGTCTGACCGTGAAGGACTTCCACCTGCTTGTGCGCCTGAAGGTGTTCAACACCGAGCAAATGAACCAAGCTGTTTTCGCCTTCCGTCGCTATGAAGATGCCTCACTCCGCTATACCGGAATTGAGAGCCACAAGGACCTCATCCACTATGGGCTGTATGACACTGTGGTGGCCAGGGTATGAGTTTCGCCCCAGGGCTAAGGGTGCGAAGCCGATAGTACGAAAACTTGTGGCCCAACGACAGTCAGATCGAAGCGAGGTGGATGACCATGCGGCCCAGGGAAATGCTCAATTCGCCGCATTGCGGCAACCCGGTCTGCGGCTGGCTTGGTGTGAGTGCTAGGGCATTCACGTGTTCAGCTACGGAAGAGTCGAGTGCAAGAACTTCCTACCTGCAAGCGAACTACCGGCTGCAACCTCGTACGCCTCACTAAAGCTCGATGTGAAGGGCCTGTGAACCCTTAAAGGGGTGTACAGTGTCGACGTGGCCCCAAAAACTCTTTACTTCAGCGCTTCAGGTTGTAACCTTCTCCTTGGACACCACCTTAAAGGTGCAAGGAAGCCTTCACGTGCCACCTTTGACGTCGACGCCTCGCTACCCCTTGGATTCAGTGAAGAGCTTGGCAACTGCCAAGCGAATTCACGTGAGCGTGGGCGTTAGTGAGAGTCTTCAAAAACATGAATTGGACTTGAGTGACCTTCGTAGGGTGCTCATGAATTTGCAAGAATCTTCGTACAGTAAAGCAATCGAATATCTAGACGGTCCTTCAATTTGGAGCGGATGGTTCGACGTATATATCACGAGGCGCGTGCGAATATCCCCGGCCGGAAATTCGATGGACGACAATTGGTATCTAAAATGTAAAATAATGGAGACGAAAACAGGAGATCTACTGGCTGTAGCAGCTTATCACCCTTGCAAAGACCCCCCTTTCTAGCATTATCGGCATTATATGGAACTCTACCTTTGCCCCCTCTGTGACGTACAAATGCGAATTGAGCAATACGACATTTCTTTTCCTGTTAAAGGAAAAACTGTCACCCAGCTTCTTAGCAAATGCGTGTGTCCGCAGTGCTCGAGTGAAACGATCCCCTTTGAACTAGGCAAGGAGAACGACCGCCTATGCGCCGACGCTCGGCGAGCAGCGATGGGCCTACTCAGCGGAAAGGAAATAAAGCGAATTCGGACTAAGGTCATGAATTTGAGTCGCGCCCTGGCTTCCTCTCTTTTACGTGTAGGTAAGAATGGTTTCTACAAATATGAGGTCGAAGGAAAGCTGCAGTCTGGCCAAACCGATTTATTGTTGCGTGGGATAGACGCCTACCCCGAAGTCATCGATGTCTACCTCGGTAAGCAATTGAATCTATCAGTTCCTAAATATATATTTAAGACTTACAAAGAAAATATCTTGCACTCCAGTTGCATAAGTGGCGTGTTTGTTGCGAATAATGAATTTAAAACCAATATTGAAGGTTATGGGATGTATAGGTACGACCCGCCCAGTCATGACGAAGCGTTCCACCCGAAACGCTACAGACTTATTGGGGGGCGTTGCTAATGATGCCTCCTATTCGAGTTGATTCTTACGCGGTCGAGTCCGTAGAAGCTCGCATGCATGAACGTGTTGAAAAAACAAAAGTCACCATAGAGTTTGGCGTGGACGGAGTTGAGGTAAGAAACTTGACCTCAACCGAAGCGACCAGCGAGTTCCATGGCATTGAAGTTAGATATCGGCACGTGATCCGAGCAAAGCGCCTGGACAGCGATGTGCTGGTGTACGAAGTTGCTCTCGAAGTAAGAGGGCGGGTGATTTTCAACGAAAAATTCATGTCAAAGGATGCGGACACCGGTACTCAGATCGATGCAGCGCTGTCGTGCCTTATGCCTAGTTCCGGCGCATCAATCAGAGCTATTTCGCACTTGCTGGGCGTAAACCCGGTGCCGACTGTGCAGTTGTATGGCGAACGGGATCAATAACGTCCAGGGCGGTCATGGCGACTGAGCAGCGCAACCTCGATTTACTATGGATGTTTGGTAGCGGTCGGATGTCTTTCGATGAAGGCTTCTGCAAGGGCTACGTCCGCGGGTTCGGAGGCTACTACTTGCCATTGCCAACAAGCGACAACTGCCATGCTTTCCGGGACTGGCCGCACACTAGCGCGTGCATAGAACAACATGGCGCCAACGCGTGCGTCTCGCCGCGCATTGCCCATTGAACGGCGTAACTTGTCCCGTGCGTTTGCAATCGCCCTGTTGAGGTACACATTCATTGAGTGCAGAGCTTGATCAATCGGTTGATCCGGTAGTGGAATCGCTGCCTCGTTGATGTACAGAGACAGGTCAACCGCCACTATGCCGAGTCCCGCGTGTCCGTTTTGTCGATGGTTCGATAGTTGTCGGTAGGTGCATGAAAACCGGACACCCACATTCTGCATCACAGTGGCGCCGGACACCAATGACACGCGCGCTGTCGAGTAGCCGCGTCTCATTCCGTTCTGGAGGTCGGAGTAGAAGGCGGCCGTCACGGATCATCTGCGCGCGGGCGCCATGGGAACAGCACTCGCTACGCGTCCGCGCCAGCAGTGCGACGCCGGGTGGTTTCAGCCGGCCACCTTGCCCAGCATCCGTGCAGTGCCGATGCCGCGCAGCCAACACTGGCCCATCGCTCGGGCTTTCTCGATCAGGCTATCGACATCTCCGATCGCGCGGCCGAAACCTGAGCCCACTGCCATGACGCGCCGCGTCCAGCAATTGCTGCGTGCGCCGAGCCTCGCCAACACTGCCGGCGCGGGCCCGACAATGGCACCGCGTTTATCGGCGCGAATCTGCCGACCACTGAAGTCGACCAAGCCAAGGTATTCGGCTTGGCTCATCCGCAGCACCGACAGTCCCCGAGTGTCCAACACCGGCGCCAGGGCGTGCCCGGCGGACGCGGGCGCGGCTTCGATATCGGTGAGGCGCTGCCTGGCGCTGGTGTGGTGTGAAGCCTCCAGCGTGTCACATATTCCAGCGCGAACTGGGTTGAGATCCACATACGTCATCGCCGCAATCACCGCAGCATCGTCCAGGAGCGCTTGGCATTTGAATCGACCCTCTGACGAACATGGATGTGCGGAATGCAGGTTTTGCAGGAGCAAAAACCTGCCCAGAAGCGACCCTTGCAGATGTCTTCCTTGTTCGCTCGTCGTGCGATGGGCTCAGACAAAACACGGCCGCTCATGCGCATCCTGCGCTCGCGGCACTCGCACATCCATGTGCATCGGCCGCTCCTGCGCGTCCTGCGCTCGCGGCACTCGCACATCCATGTGCATCGCATGAACCAGGACAGGTCTGCGAGCCGGCCGCGAAGTACCGCGACTCGATCAACGTGGCCGGAGAGTACCCTTGCCCGCATCTCCGGCGCTTGATCGGGCCGCGGAAACAACCGCACCCAACGCTCCGCCACCTCCACGTCCGACCCGGCCGACGCCACTTCCGGCAAAGTCTGCACGACGACATGCAGATGATTGCTCATCACCGCGAATCCCCAGATCGATACCGCGAAGATCTCTCCAACTTCCCGCAGCCGATCTTCCACCCATTGCCGGCGGTGCTCAAACGAGCGACCGCTGTAACTGTCCTCGCCACACAGGAATGCGCGACGCACACAGCGCGATACGCAGTGGAATACACCTGGAGCGCCTTGCGGGACGAGGGCGGATCGTGGATAAGTCATGCAGCACAGACTGCCACCGCGAGCCGATGAGTGCAGTCAGATCAAGGCGCGGCGAGGGCTAGGAAGTTTCGGAATCATGGGTGTCATGGCTTTGTCACCCAGCTACGGCGGCGCTTCGAGCGCCGCCCGGCTTCTTGTGCGGCCCCTACTTCTTTCGGCGAACCAGCGCGTAGATCACCAGCAGCACGACCGCGCCGATCACGGCGGCGAGGAAGCCGACCGGTTCGTCAGCGCGGTACCAGCCGAACTGCAGGCCGGCGAAGCGGGCGAGCAGCGCGCCGCCGATGCCGAGAATGATCGTCAGGAAGAAGCCGAGCTTGTCGTTACCGGGCTTCAGTGCGCGAGCGAGTAGGCCGGCGATGAATCCGATCAGCAAGGTCCACAGGATGCCGCCGCCAAAAAGCTGTTCCATGTTCGTCTCCGATATAGTTGAAGTGCAGAGAGTAGTGTCTCGGCTCGGCGCACTCTGTGCGTTGCGCCGCTGAATCATGGGTGTCATGGCTTTGGCGCAACCCGGGGAGGGCGCTACTGAGGGGCAGCGATTGAGCAGCCGAGCCCCGGATTCCATTCCATTTCATCCGGGCTACTCGCTACTCGCTGTGCAAGGGGCGAGCTCATCGCCAACTGCGACTGCATTACAATCGCCGAGTATCGCGCCCAGGCAGCAAAACTTGGAGTGAAGCTCATGATCCAGAATGGTCCGCGGTTGTTGCTTGCGGTGCTGGTGTCCTGCCTTGTCTGCCTGCCCGCCGATGGCGCTGAAACCGAGGCGGCGGCTGAGGCTCCGTACCTGATCGAGCTTTGCGCTCAGCCGCTGATCCTGCATGTCCGCCGCACGGAGACACCCACACAAGTGCCGGCCTACGGCCAGTTCGATATCTGCGGCGATCAATTTGCCACGCAGGTCGCAATTGATCCGATTGAGCAAGCGGAGAATCCGGAGTCGCTGCCGAATGGGCTCGAAGTTGCATTGCTGCGGCGAGATGGGCAGGTGTATCTGAATCTGCAGCTGGGCGAAAAGCGCAGCACTGAGCAGATGCTGCTGATCGATGGCGACGAGGCCGTGGTCGCCTGGCCGTCCGGTGGACCGCCACTGCGGGCACGTGTCGAGGCCAATCGTGCGATCGGCCTGGATACCCGAATCACCTTGAATGTTCAGAACGTTCCGGTGCAACGTGTGGCCAAGGATATCGCGGCGCTCGGCCCATTCACCTTTTCTGGCCTGGAAGCCCTTGGCGATCATGCGGTCACGTTCCGTTTCCGCTCCATCCCCGTGCATGCAATGGCGAGTCTGTTCGGGGATATTTCGGACGTCTTCGCGCAGCAGGTTGGCGCGCGCAGCGTACGCTTTGGTCTGCCCCAGAATCACGCCGAGATCAAGCGTCTAAGAAACCTGGAATCGACGGATTTTGACGAGCACGCGCACGTGCTTGCCCGGATTGTGCGTCTGTCAGAAAGCACCGACGCCGAGGGCATCGCATTCGTCCCTTACCAGGAAGTCGAAGAACTGTTGAAAATGGGTTGGTTCGTCGACCCGCCTGCGCAGCAGCGCAAATCTGTCGATCAACTGCTAGCCTTTTCGGCAGCACGCGAAGGTGTGGCCGAGCCAGAGGTCGCGACCGTGGAACACGCGCGCCTGCTCACCATGGCAGCCGACCTCGCGTTGAAAAACGATGATTCCCAGCGCGCCGAAAAATTGCTCGCGCGCGCGACCGCGATTCTGCTGGCGCGGCAAGGCCGGTATTCTTCTGCCCTGGTCGAAGTCCTGCGGCTGCAGTCAATACTGCCCAGCGCAGTCGCCGATCCCAAACGCGTTGTGGATCTATTGGAGCGCGCGCTGCGCGTCGACGACCAAACGGGTGCGGTTTCCGAACGGCGCCTGGCCGTGCTGATGCGCTTGGCAAGCGCGCATGAAGCGCTGCGGCAGTGGACCGCCGCCGAAACCAGCTACCGCCGCGCCCTGCTCAAGCCGGTGGATGGCGACAGTTTGCTGCTGCGCACGGCCAAGGACCGGCTTGCCCTCGTGCTGAGCGAACAGCACAAGTACAAGGAGGCTAGCGAACAGTGGCAGTCATCGCTGGACGAAAACGCCTACACGTATCGCGAGACCGCTGATGAGGACCGGCCCCAGAGCCACGCGGCTGAGTTCCTCGCATCGGCATTGCGAGGGCTGGCGCTGACTGCACTTCGCGAAAGCGAGCCGGATCGCGCGATTTTGTATTGGATGATGATGCACAGCTTTCGCGGCAGCCTCCTGGGGGCTGACCATCCGCGCACGATTGCAGCAAGGGATGAAGCGGCGGTGATCGAGCAACTGGGCCGAACTGCCCTGGGCATTGGCAGCGAAGGCTTTGCGCTGCCTGCACGCCCCATCATCGAACTTCGCTTCGTCGATGGAGACAATAAGATTCTCGAGCTTTCGCCCGCACTCCGGCGCGAACTGGAGCATGACCTGCTCTGGGATTGGTTGATGGAGGCTCTGCTGCCTGAGCTCGATCGTCAGTCAATGGCCGGCACAGAGAGCCTCGAAGCTGCGCTTCGGCTGCAATGGTTCGCCGAAGTATTGCTCGCGCACAAAGGGGCGGCGGAGTCAGATCGCGCCCATCAAGAGTACGCGCGCGCCGTCACCATGCGCCGCAAGCTCGAACCCCACTCCGTCGCCACGCAATTTGCCGCAGCCCGATTGGAATCCCTGCAGAAGATCAAGGGAAAGGATCGGGCTCCGGAGCAGTAGGGCGGGGTGATGGGTTGCGATCCTCAGCCCGCGTCGCCAAGGGGATTGACCAGCTCCGCTGTTGAGCGCCATCGAGCGGTGCTTGGCCCGCTGCCTTTGCTCTTGAACCGCCCCGGCTTCCAAGGAGGCTCCAACTCTTTGCCAATGGTGTCTTCGCCAATGGTGTCAGGGACAATTACCGCGGCGGACTTCGGTGTTAGCGCGTAGGGACAGACTGCGGGATCAAGCGGCGGCGCCCCGGATTCCATTTCATTTCATCCGGGCTACTCGCTGGATCGCTGAGTCCGCGCGAGGACTCCCACTCGGGTTTCTCCGTCGCGCATGCATCGTGTCGATGGTGTCAGCGACAATCAACCCGGTGATCGCGTCGTTCGGACATTGTCCGTCGCGGCAATTTGACCAGTTGGGGCCGGGTTTGCTTGGGTGCGGTTGATGGTTGCCGTCGGAGTGAGCAAATCAAGGGCAGCGGGGCAAGCCCGCGCTCTACAGGTCAAGGCAAATCAGGCAGGGCAGGAAAAAGTTTCAGATCAAGGGCAGCGGGGCAAGCCCACGCTCTACAGACGCAAGAGCAAGAGGGTGTCGTGTTTGGACGGAGCTGGGGAATTTTCCGGGATGCTGTGCCGCAAGCAGTCCACGGAACGCCGCCCGCCGAGCGCCGCACAACGAAGTTCGGAGGCCGCCTGATGTTCAGGGGGTGAAGCGGGCTTTCGCGCGGCATTGCCGCGCGCCGCTGAACGGCCGCAGTGGATGTGCGGACAGGATTGCGGAGCAGGGATAGCGCAACAAGGCGCGCGACAGCGCGCGGGGGTTTTGGCGCACACGCGTGCCCCGGGCACCAAACAGCACAAAACAAACGGCCCGCAATGCGGGCCGTTTGTTTTGTGCTGTTTGGTGCCCAAGAGAGGACTCGAACCTCCACGGGTCGCCCCGCTAGTACCTGAAACTAGTGCGTCTACCAATTCCGCCACCTGGGCAGGTGTGCCATCCCAGCGAGCTGGAAGGCCGCGCACTCTAGCGATTGGGGGGTGGGATGTCAACGAAAGCGGGCGGATCGGGGGGCTGATCCACTACCATGGCGGGTATGACCAAGAAGACTGAAGAGAAAGGCAGCGGCAAAGCCGCCAAGACCGGCAAGCGCTCTGAGAAATACGGAGCCGACAAGCCGAAAACGGGCAAGTACGCGGTACAGCCGTCTGCGCCGGCCAAGAAGGCGGCGAGCAAGGGGCTGGCGTCGACCTCGTTGAAACCCAAGGCGATCAAGGCGCCGCCGTACAAACCGGCCGCGCATTTCGATCCGCAGGGTGAACGCGAGGCCAATCGCTACGATCATCCGATTCTAAGCCGCGAGGGGTTGATCCAGTTCCTGTCCGAGCGCGCCGAACTGATGACCGCCGAGGTGATCGCCGAGGCGCTCGAATACCGCGATACCTATCGCCAGGATGCGCTGACCAAGCGGCTGACGGCGATGGTCCGCGATGGCCAGTTGCTGGTAAATCGGCGTGGCGGCTATGGCCTGGCCGAGAAACTCGACCTGATCGCCGGCACGGTGATCGCCAATCCCGATGGCTTTGGCTTTCTACGTCCGGATGAGGGCGGTGAAGATCTGTTCCTGTCGCCGAAGGAAATGCGCGCGGTGATGCATGGCGATCGCGTGCTCGCCAATGTCACCGGCGTTGATCGTCGCGGACGTCGTGAGGGTGCGATTGCCGAAGTGCTTGAGCGGCGTCGGCCACGGCTGGTCGGTCGCTACGACGAACGCGGCGGTCTCGGCATCGTTGTTCCGGACGACCGCCGGCTCAGTCAGGAAGTGATGATTCCGCCCGGCCAGAGCAATGGTGCGCGCGGTGGACAGATCGTGGTCGTCGAGATCACCGATCCGCCATCACGTGATCGGCCGGCGATCGGTCGGGTGATGGCGGTGCTTGGCGACAAGCTCGAGGCCAGCCTGATTGTGCAGGTGGCAATCGAATCGCATGGCCTGCCCAATGCCTGGCCGATCGAGGTGACCAAGGAGGCCGAAGCCGTCGAGCCGCAGGTGTCGGCTCAGGAACGCGAGGGCAGGGTGGATATTCGCGCCCTGCGCCTGGTCACCATCGATGGCGAAGACGCCCGCGATTTCGATGATGCGGTCTACTGCGAAAAACTGAAGACGGGTTATCGCCTGCTGGTGGCGATTGCCGATGTGTCGCATTACGTGCGGCCGGGCAGCAAGCTCGATGACGAGGCCTTTGATCGCGCGACTTCGGTGTACTTCCCGGGCTTTGTGGTGCCGATGCTGCCAGAAACGCTGTCGAACGGGATCTGCTCGCTCAATCCCGATGTCGAGCGCCTCTGCATGGTCTGCGATATGCAGGTCGATGCGCGCGGCGAAGTGCTGGACTCCAAGTTCTATCCGGCGGTGATGCGTTCGCATGCGCGGCTGACCTATACGCGCGTCTGGCGTGCGCTCGGCGAGCGTGATGCCGAAGAGCGCGCATCGATCGGCGATCTGATGCCCCAGCTCGAGAACCTGCATGAGCTGTACAAGCTGATGGCGAAGGCGCGGGTGGCGCGTGGTGCCATCGACTTCGACAGCAAGGAAGTGAAGTTCAAGCTCGGCGCGGCCGGTGAGGTGCTGGCGCTGCAGCCGGAGGCGCGCAATGACGCCCACAAGCTGATCGAAGAATGCATGATCGCGGCCAATGTCGAGGCGGCGATCTTTCTGGATCGCGCCAAGATACCGGCGCCGTATCGCGTGCATGCGCCGCCGCCGGAAGAGAAGTTTGCCGATCTGCAGGAGTTCCTGGCTGAGTTCAGCCTGCGCCTGCCGCCGCATGATGCGGTGCTGCCGATCGACTACGCCAAGCTGATTCGCAAGGTCCGCGAGCGGCCGGATGCGATGCTGCTCGAATCGGTGCTGCTGCGCTCGCAGAGTCTGGCCGTGTATCTGCCCGAATGCGGCGGACATTTCGGCTTGTCGCTGTCGGCCTATGCGCACTTCACCTCGCCGATCCGGCGCTATCCGGACCTGCTGGTGCATCGCGCGATCCGCCATGTACTGGCCGGTGGCAAGGTCAACAACTACACCTACAACCTGCACGACATGCAGACCATGACCACGCACTGCTCGCAGCGCGAACGCCGTGCTGATGAGGCCGAGCGCGAAGTCGACGAGCGCTATCAATGCGCGTGGATGAGCAAGCATGTCGGCTCGGAGTTCGATGGCATCGTGTCCGGCGTCACCTCGTTTGGTCTGTTTGTGCAGATCGCCGATACCGGCGTGAGTGGCCTGATCCATGTCACCCAGTTGCCGAACGATTACTACCACTTCGATTCGGCGCGCCGCGAAATGGCCGGCGAACGTCGCGGTCTGCGCTTCCGTCTGGGCGATACTTTGCGCGTGCAGGTACTGCGCGCCAGCATGGAAGAACGCAAGGTTGATCTGCGCCTCGCTGGCGGCCGCGAAGTCGAGCCCAAGCCGCAGCCGGCGAAACCCAGCAGGAAGAAATCCCGATGAGCAAGGATGTGTTGGCCGGTATCCACGCGGTGGAATCGGCACTGAAATACGACAGCGATAACGTCAGCGAAGTGATGTACGCCGAAGACACGCGCAATCCGCGCGTGAAGCAGCTGCTGGAGGAAGCCAAGGAACGCGGCGTGCGCATCCATGCGCGTCCGATGCAGGCGCTCGACAAGATGACCCAGGGCGAACGCCATCAGGGCGTTGTAGCTTTTTACGAGGCGCCCACGGCACTCGCCGAGAGCGATCTGCCGCGCCTGATCGAGGCGGCCGGCGCGACCGCGCTGTTCCTGATTCTCGACGAGATTACCGACCCGCATAACTTCGGTGCCTGCCTGCGTAGCGCGCTTGCGGCAGGCGTCACTGCAGTCGTGGTACCAAAAGATCGCGCCGCGCCAACCAATGCCACGGTGCGCCGCGCTTCGGCAGGCGCTGCCGATCGCATACCGATCGTGCGCGCGACCAATCTGGCGCGGGCGATGGATATTCTGCGCGAGGCGGGTGTCTGGATCACCGGACTCGAGGGCGAGGCCGAGCAGTCGTTTTACACCCAGGATTTCCGTGGGGCAGTGGCGATTGCAATGGGCTCGGAAGATGAAGGCCTGCGCCGATTGACCCGCGAGCGCTGCGATTACCACGTGCGCATTCCGATGCCAGGTCAAGTGGAGTCGTTGAATGTGTCGGTGGCGACGGGGGTGGCGTTGTTTGAGGTGGTGAGGCAGCGTGGGTTGGTGGTGGTTTGATATTTAGCGCGGCTGGGTCTGCGCAATTCTGGATTTGTAGGGTGTGCTGAGGCCGCAGGCTGAAGCGTATCAATCTCTGAGTCTGCGTCGTTTCGTAGGATGTGCTGAGGCCGCAGGCCGAAGCGCATCAATCTCAATCGTTTCCGCCATGCTGTAGCTCGTCGAGCCCCAACTAAGATCAATGGCCAGCATGCTCCGCATGCGTCATCGCGATGCGATGCCAAAGGGCTTTCACTCGCTTACGCGAGCGAGTCACCTTTTCTTGACGGCGGCGGTTTCAACCGGTCGATGCATCACCACATGATGAATCGACGGGAGAACGGCATGAGCAGAAGAAAGTTGACACGGCTAAGTGCCGAGGACGTG
>JAYSZM010000009.1:0-2173 GCA_043738015.1 Lysobacterales bacterium | reverse complement strand
GTGGGCTAGCCCTGAAGAAGACTTCGCTCGAACTTGGCGGCAAGAATCCGGTGCTGGTGTTCGCCGATGCGCCGCGCGATGAACTGATCAGCACTCTGCTCCGCTCCTCATTTCAGAATGCCGGGCAGATCTGCCTGTGCGGATCGCGCATTCTCGTCGAGCGCTCGTACTACGCGGAATTTCGCGACGCCCTGGTAGATGCGGCGAAGGCACTCAAGGTCGGCGATCCGCTCGACCCGGCCACACGCGTTGGCGCCCTGGTTTCTTCAGCACATCATGCCAAGGTGATGGCCTGTATCGAGCAGATTCGTCGCGATGGTGGGCAGATACTCTGTGGCGGCAAGGCGCTGAAGCTGGACGGCCGCTGCGCCGGCGGCTGGTTCATTGAACCCACCATCGTTGAAGGGCTCGCGCCCAAATGCCGCAGCAATCAGGAAGAAATATTCGGACCCGTGGTCAGTCTGCAGCCCTTCGATGACGAAGCCGAGGCACTGGCCCTGGCCAATGCCAGCAGCTATGGCCTGGCCGCCCAGGTCTGGACGCGCGATCTCGACCGCGCGCACCGACTGGCCGCGCGTCTTGAAACCGGAATCGTCTGGATCAACTGCTGGATGCAGCGCGACCTGCGCACGCCATTCGGCGGCATGAAGGCGTCCGGAATGGGCCGCGAGGGCGGCCTCGAAGCCATGCGTTTTTTTACCGAACCGCGCAATATCTGCGTACAACTGGGATCACCGTGAGCCTTTGCCGATGAGCAGTATCGAACACCTGATCCGCGCCAATCGTCGCTGGGCAGAGACCACACGCGCCGCCAATCCCGATTTTTTCAAGGAGCTGTCGCGCCAGCAATCGCCGCGCTATCTGTGGATCGGCTGCTCGGACAGCCGGGTTCCGGCCAACCAGATCGTCGGCCTGGCACCTGGCGAAATTTTCGTGCATCGCAATGTTGCCAATATCGTCGCGCATGGTGATTTGAATTGCCTGTCGGTGATCCAGTTCGCCACCGATGTGCTGAAGATCGAGCACATCATCGTGGTCGGCCACTACGGCTGCGGCGGTGTGCAGGCGGCGATGAATGGCGATCGCCATGGCCTGGTCGACAACTGGCTGCGCCACGTCGGCGACGTCCGTGACAAACACCAGGGCACGCTCGATCTGATCGATACCTCATCGCTTCGTCACGCCAAGCTGTGCGAACTCAATGTGATCGAGCAGGCATTGAACGTATGCCAGAGCACCGTAGTCCAGGATGCCTGGACACGCGGCCAGTCGCTGACCGTACACAGCTGGGTCTACAGCCTGCTTGATGGCAAGATCAATGACCTCGGATTTACCGTCGAGCCCGGCACTGATGTCCGCCAGGCCTACGACGACACCATGCGACGGATTTGTCGCGTTGGAGATGGACTATGACGGCAACCACCACCGACAGCGCGCCCGCTCCGGTCGGCGCCTACCCGCATGCACGCCGCGCCGGCAACCTGCTGTTTCTGTCCGGGGTTGGTCCGCGCACACCGGGGACCGATGTGATTCCCGGCCATCGCTACAACGAAGACGGCAGGATGATCGGCTATGACATCGCGGCGCAGTGCCATCAGGTATTCGCCAATGTACGCGCCGTGCTGGAAGCCAGTGGCGCACGCTGGGAAGACTTGATCGATGTCACCGTCTATCTGACCGACATGCGCAATGATTTTGCCACCTACAACCGGATCTATGCCGAGTACTTCCAGCAGGCGCAGCCCTGTCGTACCACGCTCGGTATCACGGCGCTGCCGACACCGATTGCGATCGAACTCAAATGCATCGCACTGCTCACGGAGGGTAACTGAATGCTCGGACCAGCCTTCAATCTGCAGCAATGGATCGACGAGCACCGTCATCTGCTCAAGCCACCGGTTGGCAACAAGTGCATCGTCGATGGTGATTACATCGTGATGATCGTCGGCGGCCCAAACCAGCGCACCGACTATCACTACGAGGAAGGCCCGGAGTTCTTCTATCAACTCGAGGGCGAGATGGTCTTGCGCATCCAGGAAAACGGCCAGCCGCGCGACATACCGATACGTGCCGGCGACATGTTCTATCTGCCACCGCGCATTGCCCATTCACCGCAGCGAATGGCCGGCTCGATCGGCCTGGTGATCGAGCGCAAACGGCTCGCCCATGAGCA
>JAYSZM010000008.1:0-2179 GCA_043738015.1 Lysobacterales bacterium | reverse complement strand
GCACGCTCCCCGGTGCTCGATGGTGATTTCCTGGTCGACGATCAGCAGCGCGTCCGCTTCGCCTGGGGACTTGACGAGCAGTTCGAACACACACTTTTCTATCGCGAAGACAACAACGCCGAATGGCGGCAGGTGCCTGATCCTGAGGGTCAGCAGCTTGAACAGTATGCCGTTGGCATGAGCGCCGACGGCACCCTGGCCTATCTGATGGCAGAGCAGAAGGCCGGTCCGAGCGAACTGGTGTCCTGGGATCCGAAGACAGGTGAGCGCAAGTCATTGGTCAAGCACGCCAAGGTCGATCCGGCCGGGCTGTTCTACAGCAACGATGGCAAGCACCTGCTTGGGGCATACTTCGAGGACGGTCGGCCCTCGATCAGTGTGCTCGATGGTACGCATCCTGATGTTGCGCTCTTGCGTTCGCTCATGCAGGCCTTCCCCGGCGAACAAGTTGAAATTGAAAACGCCACCGACGACGGCGCGCTCGTGGTGTTCTCAGTGCGCTCGGATCGTCATCCCGGTGAGTTCTTTCTGCATGATCGTGCCAGCGGCAAGAACTCCATGCTGCTCTCGCGGCGGCAATGGATCAATCCCGACAAGATGGCCGAAGTGCGACCAGTCGAGTACAAGGCGCGCGATGGGCAGCTTATTCAGGGTTTCCTGACCTTGCCGCCGGGGTCCAGCGGTCGATCAATGCCCCTGATCCTGAACCCGCATGGTGGTCCGATCGGCGTATACGACAGCTGGGATTTCAATGAAGAGTTGCAGTTGTTGGCCAGCAAGGGCTACGCGGTGCTCCAGGTCAATTTTCGCGGCTCGGGAAACTATGGTCGTAAATTCCTGCGCCAGGGCTACCGGCAATGGGCTGGTCTGATGATCGATGACCAGACCGATGCCGTGCGCTGGGCCATCGCCGAGGGCATCGCCGATCCAGAACGGATCTGCATCTATGGCGCGAGCTATGGCGCGTACGCGGCGATGATGGGTGCCGTCCGTGAGCCCGATCTATACCAGTGCGCCATCGGTTATGTCGGCGTTTACGATTTGCCATTGCTGCTCAAGGACGAAAGCGTCGCCGACTATCGAGCCAGTCGCGACTACTTCCACAAGACCCTAGGAAAGGAGCCTGAACTGCTTTCCAGTATCTCGCCCAC
Organism: Lysobacterales bacterium; assembly: GCA_043738015.1. Taxonomy (GTDB): domain Bacteria; phylum Pseudomonadota; class Gammaproteobacteria; order Xanthomonadales; family Ahniellaceae; genus 0-14-3-00-62-12. Next base: position 1,028 of record JAYSZM010000008.1, on the reverse strand, counting down.
CATGCTGGCTGACAGAATCAAGGTGCCGGTCTTCCTCGCTGCCGGAGACGAGGACTGGCGCGCGCCGAAGGAACATTCGGAGCGGATGCGCAAGGCACTCAAGCGCGCCGGCAATGCGCCCGAGTGGATGCTGGCGCTGCACGAGGGTCACGGTTTCTATCGGCTTGAGGTCAATCTGGAGTACTACACACGCTTGCTGGCGTTTCTGGATCAACACATCGGAGCCGGGCGCAAGCCGGCTGCTGCGCCGAAGCCTTGTTCAGGGATTCGCTGTATCAGCTTACGGAGTAGATGCCTGTCCCGTGGCAAATGGATTGCGCTGGCGAGGCTCAACAGTTTTTTCGATAGCCGGCTTGTCGGGTTTTGCCATGCTTTTCCGCCATAGCTTCGAACAACTCCAATCGAGGATTTCCCATGCGGTGTTTTCGGCCTTTCCTGATCGCACTGGCGCTGGCCCTCCCTGTTGCTGCCGCGGCGGGTGATCCTGCTTCAGGGTTCACCAATCTGCGCGCTACCGGAGCTACTGCGGGCGTGGCTCAGCCCATGGTCGCGCGCGCGCTCTATCAATCTTGTGCTCACCTGGACTACATCGGCAGCAGCGAAGTGACGCGCACCGGCAACGCATTCCTGGTAACCGTCACGATGGTTTCCCTGTCCCCAGACGTGATCTGCTTCGCCACGCCGCCTCCACCCGAAGCCGTGGATTTCCCCTTGGGAACCCTTGCAGAGGGCGAATACACGCTGGTCCTGCAACCGATCAATCCCGGCATCGGTGCGACCTATCTTCCCTTGAGCACCGCATTCAGCGTCGGCCCGGCCGTGCGTGAGGTGCCTGCAGTCTCGCCATGGTCGCTGCTGCTGTTGGGTGGACTGATCCTGCTGGTGGTCGGCCAACAGGTGGAAGGCCGGCGTCGAGTCGGACAGAACTGACCGGCTACACGGGGGAGCGCCGACTGCATTGCAGCCGGCGCGGATTCCCGCCGGCGTCAGCAGAGCGGGCGCTAGCTCAGTCGAGCTTCCAGAAGCGC
>JAYSZM010000007.1:0-24287 GCA_043738015.1 Lysobacterales bacterium | reverse complement strand
CGACCGCAAGCAGGCTCTTGACCAGCAGGGGCGGCACCTCGTCCAGGCGGACCAGCCGACGCTCCTGACGGGTTTTGCCGTAGAGCGTGGCGATACGTGCCGGGTCGAGCTGGCTCAGTTCCAAGGCCTTGCCGGTTGCAAGATCGTCCAGCCTGCGAATGCGCCCGGAGGCAAGCCCGACCAACAGGCGCTCCTCGGCATGCGCGCCCTCGCCATCCATGAAGGCACGGGTGTGAATCTGGAACGTACTGCCGTCCACCGTGTAAGTGCCGGCCTCGAACACATTGTCGCTCTCGCGATAGCGTGCCGCGGCCAATTCGACGCGCAGGGCCTCGGCGTTCATCGGCACATTGCGCGCCAGCCGCAGCGGGCGTGCGTAGACTCGACTGGGCAATTCATAGCTCAGCGTGTCGAAGCCGGCGTGGACCAACTTGTCGAGGTACCAGAAGTACGGCAGGCTGAAACCCAGCCAGAGCCCGAATCCGAGCCAGAGCGGAATGCGACACCAGCGGTAAATCAACGCCAACAGGGACAGAAATCGGTTCAATGCCATCGTTTCCGGGAATGCGCGCGGCAGTGTAGCGGCCCGGTTTGCACTGGCGCGTGGCGGTCAACTGGCAATTCCGCGATAATTCAGCCACCTTGACCGCGGAGCACTAGCGCCTGTGGAGCCAAAGGCGTTGCGCAGGCGTCATCGATCCGGTTGCTGGCCCCGATTCGGCAGCCCACAGGCTTGATTGGGCCGGCTGCACTCGACCCGCCGGCTGAGGCCGGCGTCGAGCCGCACAATGCCCGAAGCCGCAGCCGCCAAGCCTCGCCCTTACGAAATCCGAGCGTGAATCAGTCCACTCCCATCACCGCCGTCCTGTTCGGCTGCAAACCGCTCAGCGCACCGCTGCCCGAAGTTCTGGCCGAGCTGGGTGCGCATCCGTCGGTACTGTTTCTCGGGCCACAGAGCGAACACGAGGCAGCGCGATCACTCGGCTTCGAACTCGCGGCGCCGGCTGCCGATCTTGCTGCCGCAGTCAGCCAGCTGCGCGCCCGCGCTTTCAAGTCCGACGCATTGCTGGTCTCGCTCGACAGTGTCTGGCCGACGCAGGCATTGCAGCGCCTGCTCCTTGCTGCGGCGGAGCGCGTTGCGGATGTTCTGTGTCCGCTCGGCCCCGAGGTCGACTACACACCGCTCCCGGAAGCCGCGAGCAGTGCACTTGATTCGAGCGCACTCGACACCTGGTGTTTTCTGCTCGCAGACGGCCAATGTCTGGCGCGCGCGCAGCCCGCCGAGCACGCCGCACTCTGGCGAGCCAGCGCATTCGAGCTGCCAGCGACAGCGCCACTGAGAATCGAAGCCGTTGCCGGCCTGTATGTAGGACGCCGCGGCAAAATCCTGCACGGCCCAAAGCCTGAGGACGATGCGCGCGATGCGCCGCCGGCTTCGCCGCTGAGTCGACTGCGTCTGGCTATCGGCCCTGCGCCGACGGAAATCGCGCGCTGCCTGCCAGGCATCGAGACGCGTCCGGTAATTCTGCATGTGCTGCACGGCTGGGGTGGTGGAATCGAGGCCTTTATCCGTGATCTGGGCGAAGGCGATTCCGGCCACATCCATCTCGCGCTCTGCGCCGGCGGACAGTTCAAGCGCCGGCACTACGGTGAATCTCTCAGCCTGCATCTGGTCGCCGGGGGCCGTCTGCAAGAGCTGCGCCGCTGGCCCCTGCCGCGCGCGATCGCAGATACCGCGCTCAAGGACAGCGCCAGCGCCGAGGTGCTCCAGTTCATCTGTGCGCGCTATGCCGTCTCACAGGTGATCGTATCGTCGCTGATCGGGCATAGCCTCGATGTGCTCCGCAGCGGTCTTCCAACCCTCTATGTCTGCCACGACTACTATCCCCTCTGGCCGGTGCTGCATGCCGATTTCGGCGATCAACATCGCAGCTTTGGTCGCAGCGAGCTCGGCACGGCGCTGAACGCGGCCGATGCCGCCAGCCTGCCCTTCACTGCCCATGATGCCGAGTACTGGTGGCGCCTGCGCTGCAGCTTGATCGCCACCCTGCGCGAGCAAAAGATTCCGTTGATCGCACCGAGCGCGAGCGTGCGCGCCAACTGGCTGCGCATTGCGCCGGAGTTGTCCAGCCAACGATTCGAGCTGATCGCGCACGGCTTTCGACCGTTTGCCCAAACGATCGAGCCGTGGACAGCGCCGCCGCGCGCGCGCAAACGTCTGCTCGTGCTCGGACGCATCAATGGCGGCAAGGCCCTGCACCTCTTGCAGGTGTGCTTGCCACACCTTGCTCATCAGTTCGAACTGGTGCTGCTGGGCTGTGGTGCTGCTGGCGAAGCCCTGTTCGGTCGTAGCGGCGTGCACATCATGCTCGACTACCGTCGCGAGGACTTGCCCGAACTGATCGCGCGGCTGCGGCCGGACGCAGCGCTCATTGCGGCGACCGTGGCGGAGTCCTTCAGCTACACGCTGAGCGAACTCTGGGCGCTGGGTGTGCCCCCGCTGGCGAGTCGCATTGGCAGTCTCGCCGAACGCATCGAGGACGGTGTCACGGGCCTGCTGTTTGAGCCGAATACCGACGCGCTGATCGAACTGCTGCGGCGGATCGATGTCGAGCCGGACCTGCTGCCGACGATTCGCAGCGGATTGTCCTCGGTTGCATTGCGCAGCATTGCCGAAGCGCGTGCCGACTACCTTGCGCTGTTCGGTGTGCTGCCGCTGCGTGCTGCGGCCAGCGGCACGGCATTGCGCCCACCGGACCTGGAAGCTGCTGCCACCGCCGCCGAGCATCGCGCGCTGAGTGTCGAACTGGTACAGCTCAAACAGATTCGCGTCGAACAGGATCGCGAACTGGTACGGCGTGCCGATTGGGCGCACGAGGCAATAGGCGAGACCAAACGCACGCAGCGCGCGCTGGCGCAATCCGAGCAGTTGCTCGGCGAACGCACCGAGTGGGCAACGACGCTCGATGCCGAGACCCAGCGGCTCGGCAGGGCGCTGAGCGCTGCCTACGCCAACTACATGCGACTGGAAAAAGAAAAGGCGGATGCCGATGCCGGCTGGTCGGGTGAGGTCGCGCGTGTCGAGGCACTGCGTCAGGATTTGCTGCAGTCGACTTCATGGCGACTGACCCGGCCGCTGCGCGCGATCAGCCTGCGCCTGCGAGGCCTGCGCGCGCGCAGTTCCTACTGGACGAGTCGACTGCTCGGCTTGCCGCCGCGCCTGCTGCGCAGCCTGCGCAGCCGCGGCCTGCGCGGCACCTTGCAGCGCATACAACAGGACGCCGGATCCGGTGAACGACCCATCGCGCCGATCGAGCTGACTGTCGAACTGGCCGAGGCGGGCGCAGCATTCGAAGCCTTTTCATTGCCGCGCTCCGAAACGCCGCGCGCCAGCATCATCATTCCGGTCTACAACAAGTTTCCCTATACGCTCGCCTGCCTGCAGTCGATTGCACAGCATGCGGGTGGCGCCAGCTTTGAAGTGATCGTGGTCGACGATTGTTCCAGCGATGAAACCGCTGACGGTCTCGCGCGCATCGGCGGTATTCGGGCGCTGCACAATGAGCACAACCTCGGCTTCATCGGCGCCTGCAACGCCGGTGCGGCGCTGGCAGGCGGCACCTATCTGGTGTTCCTGAACAATGACACCCAGGTCACTGCCGGCTGGCTCGACGCCCTGCTCGATACCTTTGACCAGCACCGTGCCGTCGGCCTGGTCGGCGCCAAGCTGGTCTATCCGGATGGCCGCCTGCAGGAAGCCGGCGGCATCGTCTTCAGCGATGCCTCCGGCTGGAACTACGGCCGATTTGGCGATCCGCGCGATCCGGCGTACAACTATGTGCGCGAAGTCGACTACTGCTCCGGCGCCGCGATCGCCATCGCGCGCGGCCTGTTCGAACAACTTGGCGGATTTGATACCCGCTACGCCCCGGCCTACTACGAGGACACCGACCTCGCCTTCCAGGTGCGCGAGGCCGGACTGCGCGTGATCTATCAGCCGGCATCGACGGTCATCCACTTCGAGGGCATCACCTCGGGCACCGACACCGGCTCGGGTACCAAGCGCTATCAGCTGATCAATCAGCAGAAGTTTGCCGAACGCTGGGCCGAGGTACTGAAACGTCAACCCCGACCGGGCGCAACCATCGCGGTGGCGCGCGAGCATCGCGTCAGCGGCCGCATCCTGATTATCGACGCGACGGTGCCGGAACCCGACAAGGATTCCGGCTCGTTGCGCATGATCAATGTTCTGCGCGCCCTGATCGAACTGGGCTGGAAAGCCAGCTTCACCACCGAGAACCGCGCCTATGCTGCCGGCTACACCGAACAGCTGCAGGCACTCGGCGTCGAGACGCTGCACCATCCCTGGATTGGCGATGCTGCCGCTCTGCTGCAGGAAACCGGCACGCTCTGGGATGTGGTGATGCTCAGCCGTCACTATGTGGCGACGCCGCTGCTGCCTCTGGTCCGCCACTATGCGCCGCGCGCAAGGGTGATATTTGATACAGTTGATTTGCACTACCTGCGCGAAGAACGCGCCGCCACACTGGAAGGCCGCACCGATCTGCAGCGCAGCGCGGCTACCACCAAACTGGCTGAGCTGCGTCTGATCAAGGCGAGTGATGTCACTCTGGTGGTCAGCCCTGTGGAGCAAGCCCTGTTGCAGAACGAAATGCCCGAGGCACGTATCGAGGTGCTGTCGAACGTGCACGAACTGACTGGCTGCCGTCGCCGCTTCGATGAGCGTCGCGACATTTTCTTCGTCGGCGGATTCCAGCATCAGCCCAATGTTGACGCTGTCCTGTGGTTCGTCAGCGATATCTGGCCGGAAATCGCCAGGCAATTGCCCGAGGTCCGCTTTCATATCATCGGCAGCCGCATGCCCGAATCGATCGCGGCGCTCAACCACGAGCGCGTGATCGCGACCGGCTTCGTCGACGATCTCGATCCCTATCTGGATGGCTGCCGCCTTTCGGTGGCGCCGCTGCGCTACGGCGCGGGCGTCAAGGGCAAGGTCAATCAGAGCATGGCGCACGGTCAGCCCGTGGTCGCCACCACGCTCGCAGCCGAAGGCATGTACCTGCAACACGATGTCGATGTACTGATCGCCGATACGCCTGCGGAATTTGCCGCGGCAGTCGTGCGGCTCTACAACGATGCGTCGACCTGGTCGCGACTGTCGGCCGCCGGCCTTGAAAACGTCGGCCGACATTTCTCCTTCGATGCGGCGCGCAGCGCCCTGTCTGCAATCCTGCAATGATGAACAGAATCACCGTCCAATTGAACGGTCAGCCGCGCGAGATCGCCGACGGCAGCTGCTTGCTCGACCTGTTGCAGGCCGAGGGCTTGGCCGAGCGTCGGTTGGCGATCGAGGTCAATCTCGACATCGTGCCCAGGGCACAGCATGCCAGTCATCGCCTGGTTGACGGCGACCGCATCGAGATCGTGCACGCGATTGGCGGCGGCTGAGCTTCATCGCCTCGATCGACTGAAATGTGGGCGGACTCGCGCGTGGGCCCGTGACAAGGATGCCCACCGAATTGCGTAGCAAGGGAGGAACTTCCCAAGGACGCAGTCGATGAATCTTCGCTTTGTATATCTGTTGCTGATGGCCATGGCGCTGCCGATGATGGCCGCAGCGCAGCCCGTGCTGATTGGTCGAGTCACCAATCCGGTGACCGACGCCGAGGCCAACGCCGGCACCCGCGACCCCTCATTGTCGGGCGACGGTCGCTATATCGTGTTCGCGTCCAACTCGACAACGCTTGGGCCGACTGCAAACGGTGCCACCAATATCTATCGTTATGACCTCAGTCCAAACACGCCCGCTGCGGACACGCTGATCCTGGCCATGGCCATGCTAGGTAGTGGCAATAGTTTGGCACCGTCGGCATCGCATAGTGGCAATCAGATCGCGTTTGAATCCCTTGCCACCAATCTCGGCGGCAATCATGGACCATTCACCGATGTCTACTTGAGCGAGGCATTTACGCTGCCGCAGAACGAAGTGGGGTTCAACACGTTCCTGGTCAGTCGCGGGCTGGGTGGCGTGGCGCCCAATGGCGAAGCCCGCTATCCATCGATCTCTGCTGACGGCCGATTCATCGCGTTCTACTCGGACGCCAGCAATCTGATTGGCGGTGACAACAATGCGGCACCGGATATCTTTCTTGCACAGACCGAGGCGCTGTCGGCGACACCCGAGCTGATCAGCGTCGACTCCAATGAGGTGCCGATTGCGGGGCCGAGCCGTGCGTTGACAGCCAACGCGATCTCGAGCGACGGGCGCTATGTGGCATTCGCCGCCCGAGGTGCGCTCGACGGAGCCAACCCGGGAAACCTGGAAGACGTCTACGTGCGTGACCGTAGCGCGGGCACCACCCAACTGATCAGCAAATTCAGCGATGGCGCGGCGTTCACCAATTCCTCAGATCAGGCGTCGATCTCATCCAATGGGCGCTATGTGGTGTTCCGCTCATTCGTGCTGAACGGACCGGGTCTGACCGGAAGCATGGTGTTCCTGCGCGACCGCCAGACCAACACCACGCTCAACCTGCCCAAACCGCCCTTGGTCAACAATTGCGAGGATCCGCATGTCGCCAATAACGCCGACATCGTCTTGCAGTGCTCCAGCAGTGTCGTCGGCGTGGCCCAGCAGGCCTATCTCTACCGCACCAGCACCGGCGCCTACTACCGACTGAGCACGGCGATCGGCGGCGGCGATGGCAACGGGACATCCGGAGGATTCATGGATATGTCGGCCGACGGAAACTTCATCATGTTCGATTCCGCGGCGTCCAATCTGGTCAGCGGTGATGGCAACAACAGCGGCGATGTGTTCCTGACCATCGACTTCGAGTTCCTCAACCGGATCTTCAGCGACGGCTTCGAGTAATTGCTAACCCCACAATCGGGTCCGCTGCGTTTCAACTCCTGAGCCGCCGTGGGGCGGCATAGGGGAAGCACGATGAACGGGACCGAAGATCCACGTGGCCTCAGCGGAGCGCGGGTGTTGGCGATGGCAACCGCGCTGAGTGTGCATGTGTTTGGCGTGCTGATCCTGCTGGCGCCGGCGCGACCTGAGGCGCAGGCCCAGCAGCTCGACGATCCGGTACTGGAAGTCAGCTTCGTGACGCCGCCTCCGTTGCCGCCGCCACCGCCGCCGCCACCCAAGGACCCACCGCCGATACCTCCGCCGCCTGCGCAGCGGCCCGTAGCACGTCCGCCCAACCCGCCGCAGCCGCCGGAACCACCGGTGGCGCCCAGCGTTCCGGATTGCGTGCTGTGTACCCTCGAGGAAGAACCAACCACGCCCGATCCTCCGCCCGGACCCGAACTGACGGCGACTGGCACAGGGGGCGAAAGCGCAGGGTTTGCCGATCCTCGCTATGCCGATCTCAACAAGGTCCGCTATCCGCCGCTGGCAGTGCGCAAGCGCGAGCAGGGCGAAGTGCAGTTGCGGGTCTTGATTGGTCGTACCGGCTTGGCCGAACGGATTGAGCTGGCACGCAGCAGCGGCTCACGCATCCTTGACGCCGCTGCAATGCAGTCAGTTCGGCAGTGGCGCTTCGTCGCCGCCGAGCGCGACGGCATGGCGATTCCGACCTGGGCGATCGTGCCGATCCGGTTCAATCTCGACCATATCTGAGCAGGCAGCAGCCAGACGCAGCCACGATCATCATCGTGGCTGCGCCGCAGCTCAGTGCCCGCCGCCGGAATCGATGGCCTTCAATTCGGTAACCAGACGACTGACCGCGTCGGCACCATCACCGTAGAGCAGCTTGGTGTTGTCGGCATAGAACAGCGCGTTCTCGATGCCGGCAAATCCCGTACCCTTGCCACGCTTGATGACGATGCTTTGGCGCGCATTGATCACGTCAAGAATCGGCATGCCATAGATCGGCGAGGCCGGATCGGTCTTGGCAACCGGATTGACCACGTCATTGGCGCCGATCACGATGGCGACATCGCAGGTGGAGAACTCGGGATTGATGTCTTCCATATCGGCGATCAGATCGTAGGGCACGCCCGCTTCGGCGAGCAGCACGTTCATATGACCGGGCATGCGCCCCGCCACCGGATGGATCGCAAACTTCACTGTCTTGTCGCGCTTGATCAGCTGCTGGGTCAGTTCCCAGACCTTGTGCTGGGCCTGCGCGACCGCCATGCCGTAGCCCGGCACGATAATGACCTTGTCGGCCAGATACAGCAGCGCCGCCACGTCCGATGCCTCGATCGGTTTCTGCGAGCCTTTGATCTCCTGCGCCGGGCCTGAGCTGCCGCCGAAGTTGGAGAACAGCACACTGCTGATCGAACGATTCATCGCCTTCGCCATCAACTGCGTCAACAGCGTACCGGCCGCACCGACCACCATGCCGGCGATCATCAGGGCCGGATTGCCCAGCACATAGCCTTCAAAGCCAACGGCAAGACCGGTCAGCGCATTGAACAGTGAGATCACCACCGGCATATCGGCGCCGCCAATTGGCAGGGTCATCAGCACACCAAACAGCAGCGAGATGACCACGAAGGCAACGATGATCGGCACATCAAGCTTGAACACCAGGATTGCCCCCAGGACCACGGCGGCGATGAAGAACAGCGCGTTGACGTACTGCTGGCCGGGAAAGGTGAACCGCTTGTCCATACGGCCATCGAGCTTGGCCCAGGCGATCACCGATCCCGACAGCGAGACCGCGCCGATCAGGGTGCCGATCAGGGCGAGCACGGTGCGCGAGCCGTTGAGGCAGGCATGCGAACCAGGATCGGCGCAGGCATTGGGATCCATCGTGGCGCCGAGCAAGGCGCTGGCACCAATCGCCGCGGCCGAGCCGCCACCCATGCCGTTGTAGAGCGCCACCATCTGCGGCATATCGGTCATCGCGACTTTCTTGCCACTGATCCATGCCGGCAACGTGCCGATCAGAACCGCTGCGATGATCAGGCCATAGTTGCCATGGATATCAGGGTGGAAGAAGGCTGCAACGGTGGCGACCACCATGCCGAGGCCAGCCTGCACGATACCGGCGCGCGCGGTGACCGGAGAAGCCATGCGCTTGATGCCGAGGATGAACATCACCGCAGCAGCAAAGAAGCTCGCCGTAACCAGCCAGGACTGGATATCGTGGCGCGAGAGTCCGTTGAGGAAGTCCATCACTTCGCTCCTCCCGGCTTCTTGCTGGACTTGAACATCTCCAGCATGCGCTCGGTCACCACATAGCCACCCGCGGCGTTGCCAGCACCAAGCACCACGCCGATGAAGCCGATGACTTTCTCGATCGTAGTATCGGCAACGCCGAGCGCCACCATCGCACCGACCAGCACGATGCCGTGCACGAAGTTGGAACCCGACATCAGCGGGGTGTGCAGTATCACCGGCACCCGCGAAATGATTTCATAGCCGGTGAATGCGGCCAGCATGAAGATATAGAGCGCAAGGAATCCGTCGATCATCTCTTTAGTATCCTCTGAGCAAGTCCGGAGCCACGATAGCCCCCTGAGTCCAGGGGGCGAAAAACCGCAGGTTTTTCAGGGTTTGGAAAACAATAAGCTGTCCAGCGAAGTCGAAGAAGTGGCTGATGACGACCGTTCAATTATCCTCAGGCTTCGCCGTCAACGGCTTTGCGGGTGGCTTCGTGCTTGATCTCACCCGCATGGGTGAGGCAGGTCTGCGCGATCAGCTCGTCGTTCCAGTCCAGATTGAGCGCACCATCCTTCAACATCAGGGCAAGGAAGTTGAACAGGTTGCGCGCATACATTTCGCTGGCGTGTACCGCGCCCTGGCTGGGCAGATTGACCGGGCCCACGACACTGACGCCATTGCGCACTACCGTCTCGCCGGCAATCGTCAATTCGCAGTTGCCGCCGGTTTCTGCGGCCAGATCGACGATCACACTGCCCGGCTTCATGCCCTCGACCATCGCCGTGGTGATGATGCGCGGCGCCTTGCGGCCGGGAATCGCCGCCGTAGTGACAATCACATCGACATTGCGCACATGCTCGCCAAGGCGACGCTGCTGCTCGGCGAGTTCCTCAGGCGTCAGTTGGCGCGCATAGCCGCCAGCACCCGCTGCCGAGACACCCAGATCAAGAAATTTGGCACCCAGCGATTCGATCTGCTCCTTGACCTCGGGCCGCACATCGAAGCCTTCGACCTGTGCGCCCAGTCGCCGCGCTGTGGCAATGGCCTGCAAACCGGCAACGCCGGCGCCGACAATCAGCACCTTGCTCGGGCGGATGGTTCCTGCTGCCGTGGTCAGCATCGGAAAGAACTTGGGTGATACCGTGGCCGCAATCAGTACCGCCTTGTAGCCGGCCATGCCGGCTTGCGAACTCAGGATATCCATCGCCTGGGCACGGGTGGTGCGCGGCAACAGTTCCATTGCGAAGCTGGTGATCTTGCGATCACGTAGTTGTTTGACACGATCAGCCGATGCATGCGGCGCCAGCATGCCGATCAGCAGAGCGCCCTCCTTGAGCCTTCCGATGGCTTCAGTGTCGGGCGCCTGCACGCAGAGCAGCACATCACTGCCCGCGGTGGCATCAGCGACCGCGCTCGCATCCTTGTAGAGGCTGTCGGGAAATGCGGCGGACTCGCCGGCACCCGACTCGATGCGCACCTCGGCGCCCAGAGCGCTGAGCTTCTTGGCGATTTCTGGCGTCAGCGCGACGCGACGTTCATGCGGCGCGGTCTCGCGCAGCGTTGCCACAATGACACCCATGCGTATTCCCCAGTGCAGTAGTCACATCCTGCTGGATGCTAATGCAGTAAGTGCTCAGTTCCAAGCGACGCTGCCCGCAAGGCGTGGAAGAACCTACAATATCCGGCCCGCAAGGAGCGCCCACGATGTCCCCACTTGATTTTCTGCTGCAGCGACGCTCGGTGCCGAGCCGGCTGCTGACGGCCCCCGGTCCCGATGAGGCAAGCCTCACTGCCCTGGTCGCGGCCGCACTGCAAGTCCCCGATCACGGCAAGCTCGCGCCATACCGCCTGCTGCGCATCGAAGGCGAGGCGCGTCTGCGGCTCGGAGATTTCCTGGCTGCATTGACTGCGGCGCGACAGCCGACCGCCGATCCCGCCGCGATCGAGAAGGACCGCAATCGTTTTGCCGCCGCACCGCTGATCCTGGTCGTGGTCGCCCGGCTGACGCCGGGACACAAGGTGCCCGAGCAGGAACAGCTGCTCAGCGCCGGCCTGGTCGCGTATAACTTGCTGCTTGGCGCCCAGGCCTTGGGGTTTGGCGCGCAGTGGCTTACCGGCTGGGCCGCCTACGATGCCGAGGTCGCCGGGCATCTCGGACTGGTGGACAACGAACGCGTGCTGGCCTTTGTCCATATCGGTACCGCGACCGGAGCCGGACCGGCACGCACCCCGCCCACCGTCGCGGAAAAACTGCAGCCCTGGCCAACAACGGACTGAGTTGCTGCGTTTGCCCTGCGCCGGCATTAGAACACCGGCGCCCGGATTCACTCGACGGTTATGCTGATCCGTGAGGAGAGCACGGGCGGCTGATGCGGTATATGCAGCTGATCACCGAGCACCAGTTGAAGGGTGTGCTTGCCGGGTGCGAGTTGCACGGTGACCTCAGTCTGGCCGGCGCCGAAATGCATATGGCGGTCATCTTTGGGCAGGGGCTTGTCCATTGAGGGAAGTGCCTCCACATCAATGAGCAGATGGTGGTGACCGGTTCCGACCATATTGATGCCGGCCGGAGCAACACCCATGCCACGTAGCCCGAAGCGCACCGTCACTGCACCCTTGACGGTGGCGCCGTCGGCCGGAGAGATGATGTACACCTCGGCCTCGGGTGGTGAGGTATTGCGCGGTAAACCGTCTTCGGCGCGAACCGTCAGCGCCATGCAGAGCAGCAACAGGAACTTCCACATGCTCGATCTCCTGATTATCCAAACGCACGCGATCGGCCGGCTTGGCCGTGGTCCAGCATTCTACGTGGTACGCGCCGTCGCCGCGCACGGCAGCGCTGGAATGCATACATGAGCGCCGCGGTTGTTCCCACGACGGGTGGCTGGCACACCCTGCGCAATCTCGCACCCTATGTGTGGAAATTCCGTGGGCGCGTGCTGCTCGCACTGTTGTTTCTGATTGCCGCCAAACTCGCACTGATCTGCGTACCGATCGTCCTCAAGGGACTGGTCGACAGCCTGAACCCTGAACTCGCGCCACTCACCGTGCCCGCATTGCTGCTGATGACCTATGGCGCGCTGCGGCTCGCGGCCACGCTGTTCCAGGAACTGCGCCAGATCGTGTTCGCGCGGGTGATGGCGCGGACCGCACGCCTGCTGACCCTGGGCGTATTCGAGCATCTGCACGCGCTGAGCCTGAAGTTTCATCTGGAGCGGCGCACCGGCGGCGTGTCGCGCGATCTTGAGCGCGGCATGTCAGCGGTCTCCGACCTGCTCGACTGGACGATCTACACGATCTTGCCCACCCTGATCGAGATCGTGGTGGTCTGCGCGATCCTGAGCTACAACTTCGACAGCAGTTTCACCTGGATCACGCTGGCCACCCTGGTCGCCTATGTCGCGCTGACCTTTTCGGTGACCGAGTGGCGGATGCGCTATTACCGCGCCGCAAACGAAGCCGATACCCAGGCCAATGCACGCGCGGTCGATTCCCTGCTGAACTACGAAACCGTCAAATATTTCGGCAATGAACGGTTCGAGGCACGCGGCTACGACGAATCGTTGTGCAAGTTCGAAGAGGCCACGGTGAAAAGCTTGAAGACGCTTGCCGTGCTCAATATCGGGCAGAGCAGTATCGTGGCGGTCGGCCTGAGCCTGCTGGTCTGGCGCGCTGCCGAAGGCGTGGTCGCGGGAACCATGAGTCTCGGCGACCTGGTGATGGTCAATGCCTTCCTGATCCAACTGGCGATGCCCTTGAATTATCTCGGCATGGTCTATCGCGAGGTCAAGCAGTCGCTCAGCAATATCGAGCGCATGTTCGCCCTGCTCAATCAATCACGCGACATCCAGGACCAGGACGATGCCCGCCCGCTGGAGATCTCCGGGGCTGCGATCGAGTTTGACCAGGTCGACTTCGGCTACGACAGCCGGCGCGCGATCCTGCGCAAGGTCAGCTTCACCGTTCCGGCCGGCAAGACAGTCGCCATCGTCGGTACGACAGGCGCAGGGAAATCCACGATCGGTCGCCTGCTCTATCGATTTTTCGATGTCGACGGCGGTGCGATCCGCATCGATGGTCAGGACATTCGCTCGGTCAAACAGGACAGCCTGCGCCGCGCGATCGGGATCGTGCCGCAGGATACGGTGCTGTTCAATCAGAGCATCGGCTTCAATATCGCCTATGGCCGACCCGACGCCAGCCCCGCGGAAATCAGTCAAGCCGCACAGGCCGCGCATATCGATGCCTTCATCAGCAAGCTGCCCGACGGCTACGAGACGGCTGTCGGCGAACGTGGACTCAAGCTTTCCGGCGGCGAGAAACAGCGCGTCGCGATTGCCCGCACCATCCTCAAGAACCCGCCGATCCTGCTGCTGGACGAGGCCACTTCGGCACTCGATACGCGTACCGAGCGCTTGATCCAGGGTGAACTGGCCGAGATTTCGAAGGTACGCACGACCCTGGTGATCGCCCATCGACTGTCGACCATCGTCGATGCTGACGAGATCATCGTGCTCGACCACGGCGAGATCGTCGAACGCGGCAGGCATCAGGAACTACTGGCAATCGAAGGCCGCTATGCCCGACTCTGGGAACTGCAGCGCACGGTGGCCGCGCAGGCACCAGGCGCCGCACTACCGGCCCAGGTGCTCCCCGCCAGCACGGATTGACACCCCACAGCGGCCCGAGGCAACGCTGTGCCGGGCCTTCCCGACACATCTGCAAATGTTTCTGACTGCGCCGACGGGCCGGCCCAATCGGCAATCGCTCGTGTCACAATCCGCGCTTTCCACGCCCGTGGCCCGGGCGTCCAGTATCGGGGAGTATCACCGCGTATGTCGAAGACAATTCGAATTGCCGCGCAGAGCGTATCTGCCAGCGAACTCGAGCAGATCAAGGCCCTGATGCACGGCATGCAGACGCCGACGCGATGGGAATGGACTGCCAACGCAGCGCAGGCGGATGTCGTGCTGATCGACGTCGACACACTGTACGGCCACATGGACTGGCTGAAAGCGCAATCGCAAGGGCGCAAGATGATCTGTCTGACCGCGTCCAGCATGGGCGAGCAGGATGTGGTGATCGCACGCCCGATCAGCGTCGGCGGCATCAAGCATGCGCTGGCGCTTGCCGCCGGTGATGATCTCGGCGTTGCCGGCGTCAAGCCGGCGGCGAACAATGCGCCGATCGTCAGCACTCCGGCGCGCCCCGCGCGCGTGACTGGTGAGCAGCCGATCGTCAGCACTCCGGCGCGCCCCGCGCGCGTGACTGGTGAGCAGCCGATCGTCCCGACCCCGTCCTCGCAACGCGTCACCGCCGAACAGCCCGCGGTGCGCAGGGTGACCGGCGAGCAGCCGGCAGTCCCTGGTCAACCGCGTCCCGTCGCGGCGTCAGCCGTCGTTGCAGTCAACGTGGCCGCCGCGCGCGTAACCGGTCAGCAACGCGCGGTATCGGGCGCGCCGCCAGCCGTCGTCGCAGAGGTGGCGCCGCTGCTGAAACCCGCCGCATCAAGCCTTGCCGATTATCTGCTGGATGATCATCTCGAGGCGCCGGCGATGCTCGCGCGTGAGGGATTGCCGGCACTGATCATCGATCGCAGCAATGATCGCTATTACGGGGGCCTGACGCTCAAGCCCTTGCTGCCCTACTGCCAGGGTCGCATTGAACGCAGCGAGTGGAAACCCGTCCCCGAGAAGGAACTCGCCGCGTTGCGCGAAAGCGGTTCGGGGCTGCCGCTGTCGCGCCTGCTCTGGCTGTACACGCTCGGCACTTCCAATGGCGTCGCGCTGTTGCCAGGCCTCGACCCGAACTCGCGCTTCAAATTAATGAAGTGGCCGCAGATCGAGCGCGAGTTTCCCAAGCATTTCCGGATTGCTACAGCCATGATGAAGGCGCCGGCCTCGCTGGTTGAAGTGTCTGAATTCGCCGGCGCAACGCTCAACGAGGTGATCGACTTCGTCAACGCATATGCCGCGATCGGCGTGGTGAGTGCGGAAAACCAGTCGCCATTGACCGACCGCAAACAGGTGCTGGAGCGCCTGCGCGCACGCACTTCCTGATCCGGTCTCGACGATGCGCCGTGCGTCGATCACGGCGCTCGCGCGCGCTCCGCCAATTGGTCATTCAGCCGGCACGGCGTAAGATGCCCGCCTTTCCACCCAAACTTGGAGAACACCCATGATGAAGTCCACCCTTGCCCTGCTGATGCTGGTTGGCGCCAGCGCGCTCTCGGCGCAGGACAGCAAGCCGGCTCCGGCTGCCGCCGCAGCGCCGGCAGTCAGCGCCACTGCTCCGCGCGTCACCCTGAAGACCAATATGGGCAATATCGTGCTTGAACTGAACCCGGCCAAGGCGCCGAAGTCGGTCGAGAATTTTCTGCAGTACGTCGCTGACAAGCATTACGACGGCACGGTATTCCACCGCGTGATCCCGACTTTCATGATCCAGGGCGGCGGCTTCAGCCAGGACCTCACCATGAAGCCGACTCGTCCGCCGGTCACCAACGAGGCCGACAACGGCCTGAGCAATGTGCGTGGCAGCGTAGCAATGGCGCGCACCAATGATCCGAACTCGGCGACCGCGCAATTCTTCATCAATGTCGTCGACAACCGCAATCTCGATCATTTCTCCAAGGACAATGGCCAGACTTGGGGCTATGCGGTATTCGGCAAAGTCGTCTCCGGCATGGAAGTGGTCGATGCGATCAAGGCCGTTGATCGCGGCGCCAAGGGCCCGCTGCCGCAGGATGTGCCGCTGTCTCCGGTCATCATCCTGAGCGCCGAGCTTGCCCAGTAGAGACGCGCGGCGCGCCGTCCGATCGGCGTGCCCGCTCTGCACCACCCAGCCGCGCAGCGACAAGCCGCTCAGCAGATGACTACCCTGTTCATCTCGGACCTGCACCTGGACGAGGCACGGCCCGACATCACCGCAGCCTTGCTCAGATTTCTTGCTGAGCAGGCGCCAGCCGCCGAGGCGCTGTACATCCTCGGCGATTTGTTTGAAGCTTGGATCGGCGATGATGATGCATCGGCGCTTGCGGATGCCGTGGCGACCGCACTGCAAACCGTCTCCGATGGCGGCGTTCCGATCCATTTCGTGCATGGCAATCGCGATTTTCTGATCGGCCCCGACTATGCCGCCCGCTGCGGTATGCGCCTGTTGGCCGAGACCACAGTGCTCGATCTCTACGGAACCCGCACGCTGCTGCTGCATGGCGACACGCTGTGTAGCGACGACATCGCCTACCAGAGCTTTCGAGCCCAGGTGCGCCAGCGCGAATGGCAACAGCATTTTCTCGCCCAGTCGCTGGCGGAACGACGCGCATTCGCCGCCCAGGCGCGGGCGCGCAGCCAGGCGCACACACAGAGCGCGGCAATGGACATCATGGACGTGGCGCCGGCAGCAGTCGCCGATGCTTTTCGTGTGCACGGCGCGGACCGGATGATCCACGGTCACACCCATCGCCCGGCGATCCATCCCATGCTGGATGTCAGCGGAAGCGATCGTCAGCGTATCGTGCTCGGCGACTGGCATCGCCAGGGCAGCTTGCTCAGGCTGGACCACGCCGGCGCACGGCTCGAATCCCTGGCGCTGTAGTCCGGTTATTGGGGCGCCGTAGTCTCGCGCCGCTCGGCCTTGACGACATCCGCACGCTGCGCGGCAATCGCACCGAGATAGCCCTCAGGCATCTGGGTCACGTACTCGCCGGAAAAACAGCTGGTATCGAAGTGGGTCAGATCATCGTTGCCTTCGGCCACGGCTTCGATCAGATCCTCGAGATCCTGGTAGATCAACCAGTCGCAACCCAATAGTGCCTCGACTTCGCTCTCGCTGCGACCATGCGCCACCAATTCGGACGGCGCCGGCATGTCGATGCCATAGACATTGGGATAGCGCACCGGCGGTGCGGCCGAAGCGAAGTACACCTTGCGCGCGCCCGCTTCGCGCGCCATCTGGATAATCTGCTTGGAGGTTGTGCCGCGAACGATCGAATCATCCACCAGCAGGACGACCTTGTTGCGGAACTCCAGTTCGATGGCATTGAGCTTGCGGCGCACTGATTTCACCCGCTCACTCTGACCCGGCATGATGAAGGTTCGGCCGACATAGCGGTTCTTGACGAAGCCTTCGCGGTATTTCACGTCGAGCATCTGCGCCAGCGCGAGCGCTGCGGTACGCGCGGTATCCGGAATCGGAATGACCGCTTCGATGTCGTGGTCCGGACGGAGTCGCTGGATCTTCTGCGCCAGCCGCTCTCCCATGCGCAAGCGGGCTTTGTAGACCGAGACATCCTCCATCATCGAGTCCGGCCGGGCCAGATACACGTACTCGAAAATGCAGGGCGCGTGCTGCGCCGCGGCGCCACACTGACGCGCATGCAGTTCACCCTCGGAGGTAATGATCACCGCCTCACCGGCCGCTACGTCACGGACACGACGAAAGCCCAGCACATCGAGCGCGACGCTTTCGGATGCCACGGCCCATTCGACACCTTCGCTGCTCTCGCGTCGGCCCAGTACCAGCGGGCGGATACCATGGACATCACGCCAGGCCACGACACCGAGCCCGAGCACCAGACTCACAACCGCATAGCCACCCTGGCAGCGCCGATGGACAGCACCGACCGCACGAAATACATCGTCGACCGTGGCCCGTGCCGCGCCGATCTCCTGCAACTCGTGCGCGAAAATATTGAGCAACACCTCGGAATCCGATCCGGTATTGATGTGCCGGCGATCGGTCTCGAACAGCTCACGACGCAGCGACTCGGTGTTGACCAGGTTGCCGTTGTGACCAAGAGCAATGCCGAATGGCGAGTTGACATAGAACGGCTGAGCCTCATCGGCACCTTCCGAACCGGCGGTCGGATAGCGACAATGGGCGATGCCGATGCGTCCGCGCAGACGCGCCATGTGCTCGGCCTGGAAGACATCCTTGACCAGGCCATTGGCCTTGTGCAGACGCAGGCGATCGCCATCCACCGTAGCCACGCCGGCGGCGTCCTGGCCGCGATGCTGGAGCACGGTCAGTCCGTCGTAGAGCGCTGCAGCGACCTCTGACTTGCCCACAATTCCGATAATGCCGCACATGGATTTCGCTCCGATCAGGATTGGGTTGCAGGCATGCCAGGCGCCGGGGGCGCCGACTCGGCGGCTTCAAAACGGATGTGGCGCGCCACTGGTTCGGGCAGCCAGGCGCGCGCCCGTTCTGCAATCGGCTGCAGCGCAGCGATCGTGCGCGATGCGCGCCACCAGGGATCAGCGGGAAACGGCGTGAGTCCAAGTGTCAGGATCAACAGCACGACCAGTACCAGACCGCGCGCCGCGCCGAACATCATGCCGAATAGTCGATCGGTGCCGGTGAGTCCGGTGCCTGCCACCAACTTCTTCAAAAAATAAACCAGGATCGCGCCGGTGATCAGGGTGGCGACAAAGACCAGACCATAGCCGAGCAGGATGCGCGCAGAATTCAACTCTAGCGAGGGCGCAAATTGCGCTGCGAGTACCGGACCGAACCAGTAGGCCAAGGCTACCGCGAGAATCCAGACCACGATCGCCATCACCTCGACCACAAATCCACGCACCAGCCCGATCAACATGGACAGCGCAAACAGCAAGAGAATGGCGAGGTCGGCGTGATTCATGGCGCGAGAACAGCCGAAGTCATCGCGGCCGAGTCGGCGATGGATACGAAAGCCCAACGCCAGCTCCGCTGGTGCGGGGCTGCCGGGAAGTCAGCATCCACCCTGCTACTCACGGGTAGTCGACGATGATGGCTTCACCGCCGAATTTCTGCTGCACGGCGATCTTGATCTTCTCGGCATCGGCGCGCTCCGCTTCGGGACCGATGCGGAGGCGGAACACGCTGCCCTTCTCGGTGTCGAGCTTCTCGACAAATGCGGCGAAGCCAGCTTGGCGCAGCGCATCGCGACGCTCGTTGGCTTTGCCAAGGTCGCTGAGCACGGCAAGCTGGACGGCATAGGCCGAGGCGCCGGTGCGCGCGGAAGTGCGCGCCGGGACATCGGCGCTCGGGGTATCGTCGATCTCGATGACACTGGCGGGAATGTCGGCGCGTGCGGCTTTGGCCTTCAGCCGCGCGTTGTCGGCCTGCGCCCTCGTGGCGTAGGGCCCCAGGCGCAGGCGGCGGACCGATTTGCCATCCAGCACGACGGTGTCCGAGCGCACAGCGAGGCCGGCGGCACGCAGACTGGTTTCGAGCTGGGCCGCATTGGCGACATTGGCATAGCTGCCGATATTGACCAGATAACGTCCCGATGCCGAAACCACCGGCGCGGTGACGGTCGCAGCAGCAACAGCCGGAGCCGGCTCGGCCGGCCTGCTTGCTGGAACGGACGTGCCACTGCTGGCTGCGGCGTTGTCGACCCGTTCACCCGAAACCGCATCGACACGGGTGGCGGCTTCGGCAGCGATTGCGGCGATCGGATCCTCGATGGGAGCTGCCGCCGTGGTCAGTGAGGAATCGGCAGTGGACGCGGCAGGTGGTGCAGCAGCCTCGGCCGAAGTCTCCGGCACGCCGATCGCATCTGCTACGCCCGCCGTCGGCCGCGGCAGGTCCAGGGGCACCACCCGCGTTTCGAAATCACGTTGTGGCTGAGCCGGAATGTCGAGCGGGACGGCATTGCCAGGAATCGACTCGCCGCTGCCATCAAACAGCATGGGCAAAAAGATGATGGCCAGCACGATCATGACGCTGGCGCCGATCAGGCGTTTTTTCAGAGCGGGATCCATGCGGTCTTCCAACAAGGTGGCAGTGGCGAATTATACGGGGGGCGTCGCGCTTTCGGGTTTACCGCAGCCAACGTCAGCAAATCGGCCGCTGAGCCCACCCGATACCGCATTCCGTTCAGGCATCAAGCTCGGTCAGCACTTCTGCGGCCAGAAAGAATGAACCGAACGCGAGGATGCGTTCACCTGGCCGCGCCGCTGCACGCGCTGCGGCCAGAGCACTGCGCGGGTGCTCATGCAGGCTGATGCTGGCCGAGGGCAGTCCCGTGCGCATCCTGGTCGCGAGCGCGTCAGCACCAAGCCCGCGTGGAGAGAGGTCGTCCAGTCCGCAGAGGTGCCAGTGCTGGATGCGGGGCGCCAATTCGCTCGCGATGCCGATCGCGTCCTTGTCTGACAGCACGCCAAACACCGCGCGCGTGGGTGCGGAATCGCTGTCGAGCCATGCACGCAGTGCCGCCGCAGCCTGCGGATTGTGCGCCACATCGACGATCACCTCGGGCACACCCGGAATCCGTTGCAGGCGTGCCGCCAATTGCACCTGTGCCAAGCCATGCGCGATCGCCTCCGCCTCCGGCAATAAGCCGTCGACCTGGAGCAGGGCGACAATAGCCGCAGCGGCATTCTGGATCTGGATCGGTGCCTCAAGCGCAGGATAGGGCAGTTCGAATCGCCGCCCGCCGACCTGCAATCGCCATCGATCGGGCGGCTCAGCCGGGCCGAAGGAGTAATCACGACCCGCATGAATCCTCCGGGCGCCCAGCGCATCCAGTGCCACCGCCAGTGCCGGCGTGATGTCTGACGCGGCGACGATGACCGGCCGTCCGGCACGCGCGATCCCCGCCTTCTCGACCGCGATTGCCGCGAGACTGTCGCCGAGGTAATCCTGATGATCGAGGCCGATGCTGGTGATCACCGCGATATCGGCATCGATCAGATTGACCGCATCCAGTCGACCACCGAGGCCAACCTCAAGCACGGCAACATCGACGGCGCAGTCGGCAAAGATCAACAGGGCGGCCAGGGTGCCAGCCTCGAAATAAGTGAGCGGCGTGCCATCGCGAGCCATCTCGATGGCGGCGAATGCCGCGCACAGGCGGGCGTCGTCGACTTCGGCACCATCGACAACGATGCGTTCGTTGTAGCGGCGTAGATGCGGCGAGGTGTAGCGACCGACTCGATGGCCCGCCGCGCGCAGGATCGCATCGATATAGGCAACCGTGGAGCCCTTGCCATTGGTGCCGGCCACGCTGATCACCAGTGGCGCCGGCCGCGCGGCTGCCAGCCGCGCCCACACCAAACGCAAGCGATCAAGGTCCATCCTGATTTCGTGCGGGTGCTGGGACAGCCAGTGCTGCAACCAGTCATGCAAAGTGCGTTCACGCATCACGCGAGCAGCCATGGAGCTTGGGAAGCGGCAGATTAGCGGCATCGGCAACGCTCCGGAATCCGATTGATGCGGCCCGATCGGTGGTGGATCGCGCAATTCTCGCGCGCATGTATTGAATGCAGGGTCTCGCTTGCCCACAATGCAGGCATGAGCAATCCCCACGACATCCAGGTAAGCGTCGCCACCCGATTCCTGGACGAGCATTCGGCGCCGCAGGATCAGCGGTTCGCGTTCTCCTATACGATCACGATCCGCAACGAGGGCCAGGTACCGGCCCAATTGGTCAGCCGGCACTGGGTAATCACCCATGGCAATGGCAAGGTCGAGGAAGTGCGCGGCCCGGGCGTGGTCGGCGAGCAGCCCCATCTCGATCCGGGACAGGCCTTCGAATACACCTCGGGTGCGGTCATCGAAACCCCGGTCGGCACGATGCAGGGCAGCTATCAGATGCTGGCCGATGACGGCACCACGTTCGACGCTCCGATCCCGCGCTTCACACTGTCCGTCCCGCGCACTCTGCACTGACCATGGCCAACTATGCCATTGGCGATGTGCAGGGCTGCTACGAAGCACTGGCGCAACTGATCGAGAAACTCCGCTTCGATCCTGCCAAGGACCGGCTCTGGTTCTGCGGCGATCTGGTCAATCGCGGTGGGCAGTCGCTAGAGGTGCTGCGCCTGGTCAAGTCGATCGAACCGCAGGCCGTGGTCGTGCTGGGCAATCATGACCTCAGTTTGCTCGCGGTCTCGGTACGCCGCGAGGATGACCAACTCAAGGCCAATTCCGACCTGCGCAGGGTGCTGTTTGCTGCCGACCGCGACGATCTGCTCGACTGGCTGCGCAATCGACCGCTTTTTCATGCAGATCCGGAAGTCGGATTTGCCATGGTGCACGCCGGACTGGCGCCGCGTTGGACCCTCAAGCTCGCCGCGCTGCGCGCCGCCGAAGTGGAACGCCGGCTGCGTGGCGATGACTATCGTCGACTGTTGAAGAACATGTTCGGTGATCGTCCTGGCGTCTGGTCGAAGAAGCTCAGCGGCGATGACCGCACCCGCGCCATCATCAATGTCATGACGCGCATGCGCTATTGCGATGTACGCGGCCGCATCGACTTCGACAGCAAGGGCCGTCCAGGCACGCAGAAGCCCGGTTTCTATCCCTGGTTCGAAGTCCCCGGACACAGCCCGCGCGATCTGCCGATCGTCTGCGGTCACTGGTCTACGCTGGGCTTGTTCCAGGGACTCGGCATCTATTCGATCGACACGGGCGCAGTCTGGGGTGGTCGCCTCACTGCGCTTGAGCTCGGACCCGAACCTCGAGCGATCCAGGTCGAATGCGAAACCAGGGCACAGGTCGGACGCAAAGGCGCCGACTGAACCCGGCCGCTTGATGCGCGCCGCGCAGACGGGTCAGGCCGGATGGCGTTGGTAGTCCACAAACTCGAATGCGCAGGCATGCTGGGCATCCGCCGCATGGCGCAGGCGCCAGCCCGATTGCCAGACACACTGATCAATCTCCGGGAAATGAGCATCAGCCCGTTCGATCGCGCAATCGACCAAGGTCAGGTGCAATACATCAGCTTGTGGCAAGGCGAGCGAATAGATTTCACCGCCCCCGACGACGAACAAAGTCGCACCAGCGCGCTGCACTGCTTCGTCGAAACTTGCCACCGGCTCCATGCCATCAAACGGCGCACGCCCCGAACGCGTCAACACCAGATTGCGACGACGTGGCAACGCGCGGCCGATCGATTCGGCGGTGCGTCGGCCCATCAGGATGGTCTGACCAAGGGTCAGCGCCTTGAATCGCTTGAGATCATCGGGCAGTCGCCACGGCAATTGATTGTCGCGGCCGATGGCACGGTTGCGATCCATCGCGGCGACCAGGGCAATGCGGGGCTGCATCGATTCAGCGCTGCCGTCGACGACCATCGATGCGCACCCAGTCTTCTTTGTGAGCGACGGCAAGCGCATCGAAATCCGCTTGGTACGCCGCCACGACCTCGTCCTCCTGGCCGCCGAGGATGCCCGAGAGCGCGATCGGTGCGTCGTCGGCCGAATATCGGGCAAGCTCGGACTCGAGAACAATCAAGGCACTGGCGAGTATATTTGCGACAACCACATCGGCGCGCAAATCGGGCGCATCCTCCGGGGTGTACAGGGTCAACCGGTCCGACACGCCATTGCGCTCGGCATTGTCGCGACTGGCGAGCAGGGCCTGCGGATCATTGTCGACGCCGATCGCCTGCGCCGCGCCGAGTTTGAGCGCGGCAATCGCGAGGATGCCCGAACCGCATCCGAAATCGAGCACGGTCTTGTCGACGAGATCCAGACCGTCAAGCCATTCAAGACAGAGCGCCGTGGTTGCATGGGTGCCAGTACCGAAGGCGAGCCCTGGATCGAGCCGGACGACTACCGCATCTTTGAGCGACTCCGGTTCTATGTTCCAGGGGTAGATGTAGGTACGCCGCCCGAACTGCATCGGCTTGAACTGGTCCATCCATGCGCGCGTCCAGTCGGCATCGGCGACTTCGCGCACCGTAACTTTTTCTGGGGTAAGCCAGGGCACCATCAGTTGCAGGGCATCGAAGAGTCCATGCTGATCGGCATCGGCTTCGAACAACGCCGTAACCACCACATGCGGCCAGACCGGTGTCTCGCCTGCGGCCGGCTCCAGGATCGGATGATCCTCGGCATCCAACAGCGTGACCGACAACGAGCCGACGTCCTCGAACGCGCGCTCGATGCGGGCAACACTGTCGCGCTGTGCTGTCAGGGAAAATTCAAGCCAGGGCATGAAGGCTCATCGCAAAGGGCAGGTCACGATCGATCTGCCCGAGGATTGTAAGACCAGCCGCAGTGGCCTGCACTGGATACTTGCTTCCCGGCGTTGACCACGCGCTACAGCCCGATTGCTTTTTCCTTGCGTTCGGCGATGCGTTTTTCCAGATAATGGATGTTCGCGCCACCAGCCTGAAAGCCTGGATCGGCCATGATGCGTGCCTGCAACGGCA
>JAYSZM010000006.1:0-24440 GCA_043738015.1 Lysobacterales bacterium | reverse complement strand
AAACCGGCCCGGTTTGTCCAGACTGCAACCGCACTCACCCTGGTGGCGTTCGCCATCACGATTTTGTCGGCGCCGATTCTGCTGGCGATCTGGCCCTTGCCTGCAGACCCGAAGGAGATTACCGGGACACAGGCCGCCCTGGTCATGCCGCTGATGGCCGTGATGCTCTGGTTTCTTATCTTGCGCGCGCACATATTGCGCGGTGCGCTCGAGTGCCTGTGGTTTGCCGCCTTCATGCTGTCCCTGCTGCTGCTTTTCGTTGAGAGTGCCGTGACGCTTTCCTTGATGAACCTGTTCAAATAGTTGAGCGTTGCCCGTCCCGCACGGCGCCGAGTAGCGCGCCAGTCCAGAGTGTTCGCATGAAACTTCATATCCTCGGTATCTGCGGCACCTTCATGGGCGGACTCGCTGCGCTTGCGCGTGAGCTCGGCGAAGAGGTTGCCGGCTCCGATCAACAGGTCTACCCGCCGATGAGCGATCAGCTGAGCGCGCTCGGCATTGATCTGCAATCGGGCTACCGCGCCGAACATCTGCGGCCTGCTCCGGAT
Source organism: Lysobacterales bacterium (assembly GCA_043738015.1). Classification (GTDB taxonomy): domain Bacteria; phylum Pseudomonadota; class Gammaproteobacteria; order Xanthomonadales; family Ahniellaceae; genus 0-14-3-00-62-12. The sequence continues at coordinate 23,892 of JAYSZM010000006.1, read as the reverse complement.
CTAGTGGTGGTGGGCAATGCGACGTCGCGTGGCAATCTGGCGGTCGAGCACATGCTCGATGCGCGACTGCCCTTTGTTTCTGGCCCACAGTGGCTGGGCGAGCGTGTTTTGCCAGGGCGCCGGGTGCTGGCTGTCGCCGGCACGCACGGCAAGACCACCACGACCAGTCTGCTCGCCTGGATACTCGAAGCCAGCGGTGCACAGCCGGGTTTTCTGGTCGGAGGCGTGCCCGACAATTTTGGTGTCTCGGCACGACTCGGCACGGGCGCGACCTTTGTGGTCGAGGCGGATGAGTACGACACCGCTTTCTTCGACAAGCGCTCGAAGTTTGTGCACTACCGGCCCGAAGTGGCGGTGCTCAATAATCTGGAATTCGATCATGCCGACATTTTTGAAAACGTCGCCGCGATCCAGAAGCAGTTCCACCATCTGGTCCGCACCGTTCCCGGCAATGGCCGGCTGATCGTCAATGGTGAGGATGCACGCCTCGCTGAAGTGCTGACGATGGGCTGCTGGACGCCGGTTGAGCGCTTCGCAATGCACGATCACCCCGCTGCCGCAGACGCACAATGGGTAGGGCGATTGATCAGTACCGACGGCTCGCGTTTCGAATTGCTGCGTCGGGGCAAGCTCGTCGATGTCGTCGACTGGAAGCTGCTCGGCCGCCACAATGTGATGAACGCGCTCGCCGCGCTGGCCGCGGCCGAAGCGGTCGGCGTTGCCGCCGAGCAGGCGATTGCGGCCCTGTCCGGATTTCTCAGCGCGAAGCGGCGGATGGAATTGGTCGCCGACGTTGCCGGCATCCGCGTCTACGATGATTTTGCCCATCATCCCACCGCCATCGCGACCACGCTGGCGGGTCTGCGTGCGCGTGTGGGCTCGGCGCGCATCCTGGTGGCAATGGAACCACGCTCCAACTCGATGCGTCTGGGCGCGCATGCCGATGAACTGGCGCCCGCGCTGAACGATGCCGATCAGGTGATTTTCCTGCAGCGCCCTGGCCTCGCCTGGGATGCCGGCAAAGTGATCACCGCCCTGCGAGGCGATGGCGTGGCGGCTGCGACGGTCGATGAATTGCTCGAGCACCTGCACACGAGCGCAATTGCTGGCGACCAGGTGGTCTTCATGTCCAATGGCGGCTTTGAGAACGCACCACGCAGGTTTGCTGCGCTGTTGGCGGCGGGCGAGGGCTGAGCGCCAGGTGGTATTTCGCACGCGAGGCCGGATTGCTGTGCCGCGGCGCACCTGAAATTGCTGGATTTCCGCTTTTCTGCGCAGGAAAATATCGCGCTGCAACAAAAAGCACTTGACAGCTCGATCCGCCCCATGTTTTGCTCGGGTCATGTCGCAAGCCCCACACACCAGCCCCGTCAAATCGAATCTGGACGCTTCGGTCCCGGCGCGTGACGTTGGTATGTGGCTGCTTCTTGTAGGCCTCCTTATTACGCCCAGACATCGGAGCGGGATAGGACGCTGACAAAAAATCAGGGTCTCAATCAAAAACCCCGCACCGACCAAGTGCGGGGTTTTTTGTTTTGGCTTGCGCAAACTCCTTCCAACATGACGCCAGGATTCAACCGTGCTCAGTGATGCCATCAAGAAAGGTCCCGCCCGCGCCCCCGCCCGCGCCATGTTGCGTGCCACCGGGCTGGATGATGCGGCGATCGCGCGGCCGCTGATTGCGGTGGTGCATACGTTTTCCGATGTCTCGCCGTGCAACCTGACTCTGCGTGATCTGGCCCAGCACACGCGCGCCGGTATCAAGGCGGCGGGCGGTACACCGATCGAGTTCAATACGATCGCGGTCACCGACGGCATCGCCATGGGCTCCTCGGGCATGCGCGCTTCTCTGGTTTCGCGCGAAGTGATCACCGACTCGATCGAGCTCGCCGTGCGCGGCCATTGCCTCGACGCCGCTGTGATTCTGGTCGGCTGCGACAAGACCATTCCGGCCGCGGCGATGGCGTTGGCGCGGCTGGATATTCCCGGTGTGGTGCTCTACGGCGGCACGATCATGCCGGGCTGCCACAAGAATCGCCAGGTCACCGTCCAGGATGTATTCGAGGCTGTGGGCGCGCATTCGGCCGGTCGCATCGATGATGCCGAGCTCGCCGCACTCGAGCGCGTTGCCTGTCCCGGGGCTGGCGCCTGCGGCGGTCAGTACACCGCCAATACGATGGCGATGGTGCTGAGTTTTCTTGGCCTCTCGCCGCTGCAGCTCAACGATATTCCGGCCCTGAATGAGGGCAAGAATGCCGCGGCGCATCGCTGCGGTGAACTGGTGATGGCGATGCTGGCGCGTGCGCAATCGGCACGCGAGATGATCACCCCAGCCTCGCTGCGCAATGCGGCGCGAGCGGTCGCTGCGACAGCCGGTTCGACCAATGCCGTGCTGCATCTGTTGGCGATCGCGCATGAGGCGGGCGTGCCGTTCGCGCTCGACGAGTTTGATGCGGCCGCGCGCAATACGCCGGTGATCGCAGATCTCAAGCCGGGCGGACGCTACACAGCAGCGGAAATGTTCGCCAAGGGCGGCACTGCCCTGGTCGCGCGGGAGCTGCGTGTTGCCGGCCTGATCGACGATGTGCCCACGGTCACCGGGCGCAGTTTTTTTGCCGAACTCGATGCGGTGCCAGCGGCAGCTGCGCAGGATGTGGTGTTTCCGGTTGCCAATCCGATCAAGCCCGATGGCGGCTATTCGATCCTCTACGGCAATCTCGCGCCCGAGGGCTGTGTGGTCAAACTCGCTGGCCATGGACGCCGCCAGTTCAGTGGCACGGCGCGTGTGTTCGATTCGGAAGACAGCGCCTTTGCCGCCGTGCAGGCCGGCAGCATTAAGGCTGGTGATGTGGTGGTGATCCGCTTCGAGGGGCCGGCTGGTGGCCCGGGCATGCGCGAGATGCTGGCGGTGACGGCGGCGCTCGTTGGTCAGGGGCTCGGCAACGATATTGCGCTGATCACCGATGGCCGCTTCAGCGGCGCGACCTATGGATTCATGGTCGGCCACATTTCACCGGAGGCTGCGCGCGGTGGTCCGCTGGCGCGCCTGCACGATGGCGACATCGTGACGATCGATGTCGATGCGCGCCAACTCAATGTCGCAGCCGATCTCTCCGCGCGCACGCCGGCATCCGCGCCGCAGCATCAGGAGCGCGGTGCCTTGGCCAAATACGCCCATATGGTCGGATCGGCATCAGCCGGTGCCGTTACCAGCTTTCCCTTGAACGCACCAGTTTGACGGCGCGGCCTACAAGTCAGGATCAGTTTTTCAAATCGCAGACACCCTTCCATCTTCCATCGCAAGGACCAGATCATGAGCAACCAAGACGCCGCCCTCTCCAACCTGCAGAACCTTCGTGTTGCGATCATTGGCTACGGCAGCCAGGGTCGTGCGCATGCGCTCAATCTGCGTGACTCGGCCGTGGACGTCGTCGTTGGCGTACGTGCCGGTGGCCCGAGCGCCGCCAAGGCGCGCGCCGATGGATTGACTGTGGTATCGCCGGAAGAAGCCGCACGCCAGGGCGATATCGTGGCGGTGCTGACGCCGGACATGGTGCAGGCGGAGCTGTACACCGATGTCATCGAGCCGAACATCAAGAAGGGCGCCCTGCTGTTGTTCGCGCATGGTTTCAATGTGCACTTCGGCACCATCAAGCCACGCGCCGACCTCGATGTCGCCCTGGTTGCGCCCAAGGGTCCGGGCGCCCTGGTTCGTCGCGAGTATGAGCAGGGCAAGGGCGTGCCCAGCCTGATCGCAGTGCATCAGAACAAATCCGGAAAGGCGCGCGACCTCGCGCTCGGCTACTGCGCTGGCATCGGCGGCACCCGCGGCGGCGTGATCGACACCAGCTTTGCCGAAGAGACCGAAACCGATCTGTTCGGCGAACAGGCCGTGCTCTGCGGCGGCGCCACCGAGTTGGTGATGATGGGTTTTGAAACCCTGGTCGAGGCCGGCTATCAGCCGGAAGTCGCCTATTTCGAATGTCTGCATGAGTTGAAGCTGATCGTCGACCTGCTCTACGAGGGTGGCATCGCGCGCATGCACCAGTTCATCAGCGACACCGCGCAGTACGGCGATCTGACGCGCGGTCCGCGTGTCGTCAACGAGGACACCCGCGCGCGCATGCGCGAAGTGCTTGCCGAAATCCGCGATGGCCGCTTCGCCCGCGAATGGGTGGCCGAACACAAGGCCGGCAACAAGCGCTTCCACGAACTGCGCGAGAAGGATATGGCGCATCCGATTGAAGTCGTCGGCCGCAAATTGCGCGCACAGATGAGCTGGTTGAAGACCGACGCGACCGCATAGGCGGTGCCAGCGGGCGCCCAACACGCGCCCGCCCACCGCCGCACCCGAGGAGAAAGGCATGTCACTGAATATCTGGTTCGACGGCAGCATCGGCAGCGCCGAATCGCTGACCGCACCACTGACCACACACGCGTTGCATTACGGCACCGGCGTCTTCGAAGGTATCCGGTGCTATGCCACGGCCAAGGGTGCGGCGGTGTTCCGCCTGCCCGAACATCTTGAGCGGATGCGTCTGGGTGCCGATGCACTCGGCATGCAGATGGATGTGGCGGCTGCAGCCGAGGCGACCGTCGCCGTGCTGCGCTCGAATGCGCATCGTGATGCCTATGTGCGCCCGCTGTTCTGGCTCGGTGTCGGATCGCTGGGTCTGGATGTGGCGCCCTTGTCGCGGCATTTGATGGTCGCCTCGATGCCCTGGGCCTCGCACCTGGGTGCCGCTGCTGTCAGCGTCGGTGTCTCGCCGATGCGGCGCAATCGTGCCGAGGCGATGCCGCCGCTCAAACTCTGCGGCGCCTATGTCAATTCGATCCTGGCCAAGCGCGAGGCCGGCGGGCGCGGTTTCGGCGAGGCCTTGTTTGTCGACGACAGCGGCTTCGTTGTCGAGTGCACCGGTGAGAATGTTTTCCTGGTCCGCAGCGGCAAGATCACCGCCGTGCAGCATCCGGATGCCTTGCCCGGTATCACCCGCGCCACCCTGATCGAGATGACCGACGCTGAATCACGCCCGGTCACGCTGGAAGAACTGCTCGATGCCGATGAGGTGTTTCTCACTGGTACATCGGCTGAGGTCACTGCCGTTTCAGCGCTGGAGCAACGCAGCTTTGCGCCCGGGCCGGTGACCGCCGCTTTGCGCACGCAGTACCTGCAGATCGTGCGCGGCGAATCACCGCAGTATGCCCACTGGCTGACCGAGGTCTGATTCCATGAAGAGCACCCATGCTGGCGGCGCCCATGCCGTGGAGGACGATGTAGTCACGGTACCCGTGGCACCGATCCGGATTTTTGATACCACGCTGCGCGACGGCGAGCAGTCGCCTGGATGCAGCCTGCGTCCGCGCCAGAAACTTACACTGGCGCATGCGCTGGCCGAACTCGGCGTCGACGTGATCGAAGCCGGTTTTGCGGCGAGCTCGGCGGCCGATGCAGAAGGCATCCGCACGATCGCGCGTGAGGTACGCGAGGCGAGCATCTGCAGTCTTGCCCGTTGTCATACCGGCGACATCGAGGCGGCCGTACGCGCACTCGAACCTGCCGCCAATCCGCGCCTGCATGTCTTCATCTCGACCAGCCCGCTGCACCGCGAACACAAGCTCGGCCTCGACAAGGCCCAGGTGCTGGCGCGTGCCGTGGAAGGCGTCACGCTGGCCCGTCGGCATATCGCCGATGTTGAATTCTCCGCCGAGGACGCGCTGCGTACCGAGCCGGAGTTTCTGGTCGAGATTTTCGATGCGGCCATTGCTGCCGGTGCCACGACGATCAATGTGCCCGATACCGTGGGCTATACAACGCCGGCCGAGATCCGCGCACTGTTCGAGTATCTGCGCCGCAATGTGCGCGGTGCCGAGGGTGTGGTGTTCAGCAGTCACTGCCACGATGATCTCGGCCTTGCCGTCGCCAACAGTCTGGCCGCCATCGAAGGCGGCGCGCGCCAGGTCGAATGCACGATCAATGGCATCGGTGAGCGCGCCGGCAATTGCGCACTGGAAGAACTGGTGATGGCGCTCAAGGTGCGCCGGGCCTGGTTCAATGTCGATACGCGGATCGATACTACGCGGCTGGTGCCGACGTCGCGCTTGCTGGCGCGCAGTACCGGCATGGCCGTGCAACGCAACAAGGCCATCGTCGGCGCCAATGCCTTCGCGCATGAGGCGGGCATCCATCAGCACGGCATGCTCAAGCACCGCGGTACTTACGAGATCATGCATCCGGAATCGGTCGGCTGGATGCGCTCGCATATGGTGCTCGGTCGTCACAGTGGTCGTCATGCGATCAATGATCGCCTGGCCGAACTCGGTTTCGGATTTGACGAAGTCGGCATCGAGCGGGTGTTCGCGGCGTTCAAGGCGCTGGCTGAAAAGAAGCGCGAAGTATTCGATGCCGACCTCGAAGCGATTGCGCTCGACATCGAGCCCGGGCTGTCGCGCGGCTGGCAACTGGTGCGCTGGACGGTACACACCGGTACGGCGCAGGGCAGTATGCCGACGGCCAGTGTCGAGCTGAGTGCACCCGACGGTTCTGCTGTTTGCGAAGCCGCGGTTGGCGATGGTCCGGTGCACGCACTCTGTCATGCGCTTAGTCGCGCTACCGGGCTGGCGCTGGAGCTCGACAGCTATCAGGTGCAGAGCGTAACTACCGGCGAAGACGCTCAGGGTCAGGCCACGCTGTCGGCGCATTTCAATGGCGAGGAGCTCAACGGCAGCGGCACCAGTACCGACATCCTCGAAGCCACCGCGATGGCCTGGCTCGATATGGCCAATCGCTGCCTGCGCGCCAGTCAGAACGCGCCGCGCATCAGCGCAACCGAACCGTTGCCCGCAGCCAGCGCGCCGGTTGCGGCCTGAACCGCGGATTGGACCATGGTCATGAATCAGATTGAGCACGGAACCGATATGAAGTTGAGCCACAACCCCGACCTTGACGCGGCATCCGCGGCGGAAGCATTGCAATGAGCGCGCGCACTCTGTTCGACAAACTCTGGGATGCGCATCTGGTCGAGGCTGAAACCGCCGAGGCACCCGCGCTGATGTACATCGATCTGCATCTGATCCACGAAGTGACCTCGCCGCAGGCCTTCGCCGAGTTGGAGTCGCGCGGCATCACGCTGCGTCGTCCGGAGCGCACCAAGGCGACACTCGATCACAGCACGCCGACTCTGCCGGCGGACAGCGACGGCGAGCTGCCGTATCACAATGAGGCGGCTCGTGGTCAGGTGCAGCGCCTGCGCGAGAACTGCGCGCGGCATTCGGTCGAATTGTTCGATATGGATTCCGAAGCGCGTGGCATTGTCCATGTGATCGGTCCCGAACTCGGCCTGACCCAGCCCGGCATGACCATCGTCTGCGGGGACAGTCACACCAGTACACATGGTGCCTTCGGCGCGCTGGCGTTCGGTATCGGTACCAGCGAAGTCGGCCATGTCATGGCCAGCCAGTGTCTGTTGCAACGCAAGCCGAAGACCCTGGCCATCGAAGTCGATGGGGTGCTCGCGCCAGGGATTTCGGCGAAGGATCTGATCCTGCACATCATCGGCGAGATCGGCGTCAATGGCGGTACCGGCCATGTCATCGAGTATCGCGGTGCGGCCATTCGCGTCCTCGATATGGAAGGCCGGATGACCCTGTGCAATATGTCGATCGAAGCCGGCGCGCGCGCCGGCATGATCGCGCCCGATCAGGTCACCTTTGACTATCTTGCCGGTCGCCCGCGTGTGCCTGCCGGTGCCGCTTTCGACGCGGCGGTGGCTGGCTGGAAAAACTGGTACAGCGACGAAGGTGCCGTGTTCGATCGGGTGGTGCGTATCGATGCCGCCAGCGTTCGTCCGACGGTGACCTGGGGCACGCATCCCGGCACCGCGCTGGCGATCGATGCAGCCATTCCAGTCGCCCAGGACGCCGCCCAGCAGCGCGGCATCGACTATATGGGCTTCAAGGCCGGTGGCACCGTCGCCGGCGCAGCGGTCGATGTCGTCTTTGTCGGCAGCTGCACCAATGGACGTATCGGCGATATGCGCGAAGTCGCGCGCATTCTGCGCGGTCGGCGTATCCATGAGCGTGTGCGCATGCTGGTCGTTCCCGGCTCGGCCCAGGTAAAACGCGAGGCCGAGGCCGAAGGCATCGATGCTGTCGTCCGCGCCGCCGGTGCCGAATGGCGTGAGCCGGGTTGTTCGATGTGTATCGCGATGAATGGCGATCTGGTCCTGCCCGGCCAATTGGCGGTGAGTACCAGCAATCGCAATTTCGAAGGTCGTCAGGGGCCGGGTGCGCGTACTGTGCTCGCTTCGCCGGCGACCGCTGCGGCATCGGCGATTGCAGGGGTGGTTTCGGATGCGCGCGCTTATGGTGAGGAGAAACCGTGGGCGGGCGGAGCTACGCCGATGCCGGTCGCGCCCGAGGGCGCTCCTACAGGTGCAGGAGTGTCGGCATGAAGGCGCTGCGTTCTGTCACATCGAAAAGCATTTGCTGGGCGCGCAGCAATATCGATACCGACCAGATTATTCCGGCGCGTTTTCTGTCGACTACCGAGCGCGTCGGACTGGGACGATTCGCGTTCAATGACTGGCGCTATCTGAAAGACGGCAGCCCCGACCCCGATTTCGTGTTCAACAAGCCGGAGAACGCCGGGCGCAGCATCCTGGTTGCGGGTCCCAATTTCGGCTGCGGCTCATCGCGCGAACATGCGCCCTGGGCGCTGACTGATCTCGGCTTGCAGGCGGTGATCAGCAGCGAGATCGCCGACATCTTTCGTGGCAATTCGCTGAAGAATGGTCTGCTGCCGATCGTGCTGGATCAGGCCATCGTCGACGAGTTGCTCGCCCATCCCGAATGGGAGCTCGCCATCGAAGTCGCCGACAAATCGCTGCGTCTGCCCGATGGCCGCCGCTTCCACTTTCATCTTGATGCCTTTCAGCAGCTTTGCCTGCTCGAAGGCGTCGACGAGCTGGGCTATCTGCTCGCTCGTTCCCCGTCCATCCAGAAATTCGAGGAGTCCTGTCATGCGCGCTGAGATCGTCGTCCTGCCCGGTGATGGCATCGGACCCGAGGTCACCCAGTCGGCGGTCACCGTATTGCGTGCAATCGCTGAATCGCATGCGCACCAGTTCGTCTTTCACGAGCATCTGATCGGTGGCGCGGCGATCGACGCCGAGGGCGCGCCTTTGTCAGCGACGACCCTGGCCGCCTGCCAGCGCGCCGATGCGGTGCTGCTCGGCGCGGTCGGCGGCCCGAAGTGGTCGGATCCGCGCGCAAAAATCCGCCCCGAGCAAGGCCTGCTGGCACTCCGCAAGGGCATGGGCCTGTATGCCAATCTGCGCCCTGTTGTGCCGCATCCAGTGGCGCTTGGGGCGTCGCCGATCAAGTCGCATCTGCTCGCCGGCGTCGACATGATCGTGGTGCGCGAGTTGACGGGTGGTATCTACTTCGGTGAGAAGACACGCACGACCGAAACGGCCAGCGATCTGTGCACCTATACCGTGATCGAGATCGAACGGGTGGTGCGGCGCGCCTGCAAACTGGCGCAGAAGCGTCGTGGTCATGTGGTTTCGGTCGACAAGGCCAACGTGCTCGAAACTTCACGGCTCTGGCGCGAAGTGGCGAGCCGGATTGCTGCCGATGAATTTCCCGAGATCAGGCTCGAACATCAATTGGTCGATTCGATGGCGATGCACCTGATCTCCAAGCCGCGCGAATACGATGTGATCGTCACCGAAAACATGTTCGGCGATATTCTGACCGACGAGGCGGCCATGCTCGCCGGCTCGCTCGGCCTGCTGCCCTCCGCATCGCTCGGTGAGGGCAATGTCGGCCTGTATGAGCCGATCCATGGCTCGGCACCCGATATCGCCGGGCGTGGCATCGCCAATCCGTATGCGGCGATGCTGAGTGCGGCGCTGCTGCTGCGTCATTCGCTGCGCCTGGAGACCGAAGCACGCGTGATCGAGCGTGCGGTCAGCGATGCCCTCTACGCCGGTGAGCTGCCTGCGGATCTGAGCGACGGCAAACCGGCGCTCGGCACCCGTGACATCACCGCGAACATCGTCGAGCGCATAGCCAATTGCTGCTGCAGCCAGATCGCCGAACTGCGCGATTGAGTTCCGCGATCTCGCCGCCCTACGACTCCGTGTGCGCCAGCACGACCCGATTGCGCCCCTGGTGCTTGGCGATGTAGAGCGCGCGGTCGGCTGCATTGAGGAGTATCTGTGCGCTGCCGGCCGCATCCGGGGCGGTGCCGGCGACGCCTGCGCTGATGCTGAGCACGCCGATCGGCGAGCCGCAGTGTTCGATGCCTTCGTTGGCCACGCGTTGGCAGAGTAGATTGACCGCGTGGTGGGCGGCTTCTTGTGTGCAGTTGGGAAACAGCAGCACGAATTCCTCGCCACCGTAGCGCGCAATCCGGGCGCCGGGCCATTGGCAGGCGCCGGTCAACAACTGGGCTACGCGGCGCAATCCATCATCACCGACCAGATGGCCGTAGTGGTCGTTGTAGGCTTTGAAGTGATCGACATCGATCAGCGCCACCGACAGTGGCTGTCGGTCGCGGTGACTCGAGGTCCAGACTTCGTCCAGCCAGAGATCGAACTGACGCCGGTTGGCGAGGCCGGTCAAGCCGTCGACCTGGGACAATCGGTAGAGGGTTGCATTGGCATCGCGCAGTTCACGATTGAGCCGCAGCGTTTCGGCCAGGGTCGACGACAGGCGCACTGCGCCAGCGATCTGGTCGGCAACGGTTTCGAGCAATACGCGCTGGCCATCGAACGCATTCACCTGCTGGCTCTCGACATTCAGCACGGCGAGCACCTTGCCCTGGTGCTTGATCGGCACGCAGAGCTCAGAGCGCGTGGCGCCCAGCGTCTCGATAAAATTGGCGTGCAGGCGCGTGTCCGGAATATCCAGCGTGCGGCCGGTCTGAGCCACTTCGCCGACCACGCCGGAACCCATCTTGCGCGTATAGCCGACCGCGATTTCCGTCTGGATATCCGAATGCAGCGCCTCGCAGACAAAACTGTCGAGGATTGGATCCACCGAGGCACAGGCGATGAAAGTCCAGCCGAACTGCGCGTGCAGGGCATCGACGATCCGTTGCAGCATCGGCCGCAGTTCGAGTTCTTCGGTGGCGATGCGGCCGATCCGGTTGAGTGCCTGAAGCTGGCGCAACAACTGCTGCTCGGGCGTGTGCAACTCGGGCTGGATGTCCTGGCGGCTCATGACGGCGGCAGACCGGGCATGGGACGCAGGTCGAATTCGGGTTTCATGGCGGCGTCACTCCGGCCTGGCGCGCGCGTAGCCAGCGCACCTCCTGCCCGACCAGCACGAGGCCGAACACATGCAGAGGAATCAACAAGCCCAGGCCACCGTAGAAGCAGAGCAGGATGATCCGCGGCGCCGATTCTGCATCCGCGCCGGTAGCGTTGATTGCGATTATCGTCGCGAACGAGACCATGACGAGACCAGGACCCAGGCCACCCGCGCGCATGGCGACCGGACGTTCCCGGCCGCGGCCGACACTGTGTTGGACGACCACCGCGAATGTCATCAGCAACTGAACCCCGATGCTCATCATCGCGATTCGAACAAAGTCACTCTGGCTCGCCAGCGCTGCGCCCACATCCACGTCAATCTCTTTCAGATAGAACCACAGGCCAGCCGAGCAGATACCGGTCAGCAGCCAGTCGAAGAATACGCCGGTGCTCGCGACATAGCCGATCATCGCTTTGGAGAAACGCTCGCGCTTGCTCAGCAGCGCGCGGCTGATCGCCCAGACTTCCTGGTCCTCGTTGTACAGACGTGACCACAGTTCGACCTGATGCCGTGCCATGCGGAGCTTGACCAGTTCGCCGACATTGCGCACCCAGAAGCTGGCGAACAGCAGCATCAGGCTGCTGACCGGATCCCAGCCGGCGATCAGCAGGCCCCAGAGCCCGACCGCGATGATCCACAGCCACTCGGCACCGAGCAGGGCCTGCTCGATGAAAAACCCGGCGTCGCGGCGTGAGAGGGCGCCCGCGGCATGCTTGTTGAGGAATCGCCGATGCTGCACGGTAATCGCCGTGGTCTGGCTTGACTCCGCGGAATCCGGATCGTTGCGCGAAGCGCTCATGGGTCCCCCGTTCTGTGCCAATTGTGCCAGTAGTTGCGGGCGCTGTGCAGCGGCCGGTGTGGCGGCGATTTGAGCCGCTGCCCCGTGCGGTCCGACAGGCCGTATCATGCCGATCCATCGCCAATACAAGCTCAGCTGCGTGGCGTTGACGCCGGCTGCAAGGAAGTCCCGCCATGAATTTGTTCGATCTCATTGCCATCCTGATTACCGCGGCGGCAATCTTTGCCTGGTTCAATCTGCGCTTTCTCAAACTGCCCAGCACGATCGGCGTGATGTTGATCGGCCTGGTGCTGGCGCTGGCCCTCGCCGGCCTGCGCTGGATTGGCGTTGGCTTTGCCGACGAGGTCGAAGTCTTGCTGACAGCCATCGATTTCGATGAGACCCTGCTGCGCGGCATGCTGAGCTTTCTGCTGTTTGCCGGTGCCCTGCACGTCAATCTCGATGATCTGCGCGCACACAAGTGGGTGGTTGCGGTTCTGGCCAGCTTTGGCGTTTTGATTTCGACCGCGCTGATCGGATGCGGCACCTGGCTGATCTTCGATCTGATGGGGCTGGCGATTCCGCTGATCTGGTGTCTGGTCTTCGGTGCGCTGATCTCGCCGACCGATCCGATCGCTGTGCTGGCGACGCTCAAACAGATCGGCGCGCCCAAGCGTCTGGAAGTAAAGATCGCCGGTGAATCGCTGTTCAACGATGGCGTCGGCGTCGTCGTCTTCATCGTGCTGCTCGGCATCGCCACCGGCCAGACTACGGCCGATCCGATTGCGATTTCCAAACTGTTCCTGACCGAAGCCGTTGGCGGCGCCGCCTTCGGTATGTTGATCGGCTATGTCGGTTACCGATTGCTCAAGAGTGTCGACAAGTACGATGTCGAAGTGTTGCTGACCCTGGCCATCGTAATGGGCGGTTACTCAGCGGCCTACCATCTGCATTTCTCAGCGCCGATCGCCGTAGTGGTTGCAGGACTCTTCATCGGCAATCCCGGTCGCAGACATGCGATGAGCGATCACACCCGCGGTCGTCTCGACGATTTCTGGGAGTTGGTCGATGAGATTCTCAATGCTGTTCTGTTCCTGCTGATCGGTATCGAGGTGCTGGTAATCACCTTCAATATGCAGCACCTGCTCGCGGCGCTGATGCTGATACCACTGGCCCTGCTGGCACGTTTGATCAGCGTCGGCGTACCGATCACGTTGTTCCGGCTGCGCAGCGAATTTCCGTCGCGCACCATCCGCATCCTGACCTGGGGCGGCCTGCGCGGCGGCATCTCGGTGGCGCTGGCGCTGTCTCTACCGGTCGGCCCGATCCGCGAACAGCTGCTGATGGCAACTTATGCCATCGTGTTGTTCTCACTGCTGGTGCAGGCTACGACGATCCGGCATCTGTTGCCGCCGGCCGGATCGGCGCGCGAGTAGCGGCTTGCGCGCGATCGCGCGGTGGATTGAACCGTTCGCGACGCTTGAGGGGACGATGATGCGGTTCACTGCGTTCACCACATCCTACGCCGACCACTGTTGTTGACGTTGCCGTTGACGTTGTAGAGCGGGGCTTGCCCCGCTGTTGTTGACGTTGAATTTGTCCCCAAGGGGATTGCATAGAGCGAGGCTTGCCCCGCTTCGTTTGATTTTGTTTTTGACGTCAACGTCAACGTCAACGTCAAAAGCAGCGGGGCAAGCCCCGCTCTACAGGAGCAAGAGCAAACGCAACGGGGCAAACCCCGCGCTACTCGGGCCGATAGACCTCACCACCCTGTTCGCGGAATTCCTTGGCTTTCTCGGCCATGCCGAGTTCCAGCGCCTTGGTCTCATCGCCGATGCCCTTGTCGGCCGCGTAGTCGCGGACGTCCTGGGTGATCTTCATCGAGCAGAAGTTGGGGCCGCACATTGAGCAGAAGTGAGCGACCTTGTGGGCGTCCTTGGGCAGGGTTTCGTCGTGGAATTCCTTGGCCTTCTCCGGGTCAAGGCCGAGGTTGAACTGATCCTGCCAGCGGAATTCGAAGCGTGCCTTGCTGAGCGCGTTGTCACGCACCTGGGCACCGATATGCCCCTTGGCGAGATCGGCGGCGTGCGCTGCGATCTTGTAGGTGATGATGCCATCGCGGACATCCTGCTTGTTGGGCAGGCCGAGGTGTTCCTTCGGCGTGACGTAGCAGAGCATCGCGGTGCCGTACCAGCCGATCATCGCCGCGCCGATCGCGCTGGTGATGTGGTCGTAGCCGGGCGCGATATCGGTGGTCAGTGGGCCGAGCGTGTAGAACGGCGCCTCACCGCATTCGCGCAGCTGCTTGTCCATGTTCTCCTTGATCAATTGCATCGGCACATGGCCGGGGCCTTCGATCATGGTCTGCACGTCATGCTTCCAGGCGATCTTGGTCAGCTCGCCCAGGGTTTCGAGTTCGCCAAACTGCGCGGCATCGTTGGCATCGGCGATCGAGCCCGGACGCAGGCCGTCGCCGAGTGAGAAGGCGACATCGTAGGCCTTCATGATTTCGCAGATCTCTTCGAAGTGCGTGTACAGAAAACTTTCCTTGTGGTGCGACAGGCACCACTTGGCCATGATCGAGCCGCCACGAGAAACGATACCGGTGACGCGCTTGGCGGTCAGCGGGATATAGGCCAGGCGGACGCCGGCGTGGATGGTGAAGTAGTCCACGCCTTGCTCGGCCTGCTCGATCAGCGTGTCGCGGAAAATTTCCCAGGTCAGTGCTTCGGCGCGGCCGTTGACCTTTTCCAGCGCCTGGTAGATCGGCACGGTGCCGATCGGCACCGGCGAATTGCGCAGGATCCATTCGCGGGTTTCGTGGATGTGCTTGCCGGTCGAAAGATCCATCACGGTATCGGCACCCCAGCGGATCGACCAGACCATTTTCTCGACTTCTTCGGCGATCGAACTGGTCACCGCCGAGTTGCCGATATTGGCATTGATCTTCACCCGGAAATTGCGCCCGATGATCATCGGCTCGGATTCCGGATGGTTGATATTGTTCGGAATGATCGCGCGGCCGCGGGCGACCTCGTCGCGAACGAATTCGGGCGTGATCAGTCCGGGTAGCGATGCCCCGAACGACTCGCCGGCGTGCCGTGACTTGCCGCCATAGGCGGCGATCATTTCCTCGGCGCGTGCATTCTCGCGGATCGCGATGTATTCCATCTCGGGCGTAATGATGCCGCGTTTGGCGTAGTACATCTGGCTGACATTGGCGCCAGCCTTGGCGCGCCGCGGCGCATGCAGATTGGGAAAGCGCACACTGTCGAGCTTGTGGTCGTCGGCACGCTTGCGGCCGAAGTCGGAACTCAGACCGGCAAGCAGTTCGGTATCGCCGCGCTCTTCGATCCAGCGCGCGCGCAACGCCGGAAGGCCGGCGGCAAGATCGATTTTCGCAGCGGGATCGGTATAGACGCCCGAGGTATCGTAGACCGCGAACGGAGGATTGGACTCGGCACCAAACAGCTTGGGTGTGTCGGCCAGCGCGACTTCGCGCATCGGCACGCGCAGATCCTCGCGCGATCCAGTCACATAGATCTTGCTCGATCCTGGGATCGGCCGGGTAACGGCCTCGGACAGGGCTTCGGTATCGCGGACGACGTCATTGGTATTGAGCAGGGCGTTCATGGCTTCTTCCTCGGGACGGGAACGAAGCGGACGCCGGGTGCGCGCCAATGCGCAGCACCTGCAAGCTTCCCTACGCCGGGATCAACCGGATCAGGTTCCAAGGGTATGTCTCAGCCCAAAAACTCCGGGCACCCCCGCTTCAGGCTGCCATTGAACCATGGATTCGAGTCTCGATGCAGGTTCTAGACGCTGATCGCTCTGATCGATCGGGCCTTTGCGTCTCTGGATCCGTACGCGTGACAACGTGCGCAGCGTCGTGCTCCGCTCGCAGCGTGGATGCCTCGCCGAAAAATCGAAGCGACTGCTCGCTCCGATTTCCGCGTCGCCCGAGGGCTAACGTGCGGTGATGGTCAGATGGCCGGAATCAATCAGGCACGCGGTTGGGGCGGCGAACCCGTCATAGCAAGCCCGACGGGTCATCAGGAACCACGGGGCCGCGAAGGCAGCCGCCGTAAGGGTCAGATCGCAGTAGGGCTGCGCGATGGCCGGCAGCGGCAACAGGTTCCAGTCCATGACCAGCACGCGCACGCTTCTACCTCCGGCGACCAGGGCACAGGAACCCCCGTTGCGTTGCGTCACCGAAACGACGCGTATGCCCGCCGGGATCGCAATTTCGAGATCTGCGGCGACCGTGCGCTGATCACCAGTGAGTGAAATCGACATCGTGGTGGTGCCGCCGATCGGCACGACCGCATTGGTGGAAGACCAGAGTGCGGCTTCGGTGGGAGCGGCAAAAAGACTGGTGATGAGGATAAGGCCGGCAACCGCTGCGATGCGCATGGTGAACTCCTGATTGATTGATTCGTGATGCCGTCCAGTGCAACCGGTCCAGCCCCGGCGCTCTGGCGTGGCACGCAGGGACGCGTGCATGCCAGGACATACGAAGTGTCGGCCGCAACCATGCCAATCCCATCAGGGAGGCTAGTGCCCGCAAGGCCCTGGCACGGTTGCCCGTCGATCTTCGTACATCAGGTAGCAGGGCCCCGTTGTGGTCCGTGGAGATGCAATATGGTCGTTCGATCCAATCTCATCCTTGCGGTGCTGCGCACTGGCGTGCTGCTGGCAGCTATTGCCGTCAGTGGCCGCGCTGCTGCGGTGACCATCAGCGTGGGCAGCAGCGGCTGCTCGTTCACCAGCTTGCAGGAAGCGCTCGATCACTTGGAGGGCGAGGTCGGTCCGCATGTGGTCAAGCTCCGGACACAGACCATCGCGATTCCGAACGGCGTGGTGCTGGATACCAGCAACACCCATTACAGCTTCATTGGCGGCCATGCCCAATGCAACGACGCCAATCCCACGCCAGGGCAGCGCAGCACGCTCGATGCCAGCGGGGGCAACGATGGCACCGCGTTTGCGATCAACGGCACCAGTTCCAGCGAGACGCCGTTCATCAGCTTCGCGCGGGTCACGGTGCGCGGCGGCAGCTCCGAGAGCGGACCTTTTGCCAATCCCGAAGGTGGCGGGCTGGAGATTCGTGGCCGCGTTTCGGTTGTGCTTGCCGACCAGACCAATATCCAGAACAACCGGTCGGGCAAGGGCGGCGGGGTTTTCATGCATGGCGATAACGCCAACGAGCGTGCCGAACTCAGCCTCATCGGGGAAAGCTGGATCATCGCCAACGTCGCCACTGGTGATGGCGGCGGTGGCATCTACTGCGCACAACATGGTCGGGTTTTCCACAACAACGGCCAGGTGTCGTTCAATGACGCGGCGGGGGAGGGATCGGTGTTCGGCAGCGGCGGTGGCGCCCTGATGCGTGACACCTGCCGCTACGTCGCCGCAGTGGAACCAGGTAGCTATACCGGTTTCTTTGACAACACTTCGGAGTCGGCCGGTGCCGGACTTCGAAAGATCAGCCAGGAGCCCTTGAATCTGCGTGGTGCTGCCAATGCGCCGTTCTGGTTTATCGGCAATCGCGCCGGCGGCGGCGATGCCGGTGGCTTGGGCTACGACTACACCGGCACCACGCGCGTCGAAGCACGACTGGAGAATGTCGTGTTCAAGAACAATTATGCCGACTCGCGCATGGGCGCCGCTTTCAATATCGGCGGCCCGGTCGATGTTTACTTCGGGCCGCGTGTTGGCGCCACCGTGTGCGGGTTTTCAGGCGTGCCGTACGGCGCCTGCGCCGCGGTCGTCGGTTCGCGTGCAGGCACAGTCAGCACCTTTGGCGGTAGTGTCCATTTGAATGGCAGCCCAGGATCGGTGCCGGCGCTGAGCGTGCGCCGAGCAGTGTTTGTCGACAATCAGGGTCAGAACCTTTTCAGCACCTGGGGACCGGGACGCTTTGATATCGAGGGCTCGATCATCCAGGGCAATCATCTGCTTGCCCGCTTCGTGGACCCGGGTGCCCCGGACGCGCTGATCAGCGTGCTCTACGACCGCTTCGATCCGGTGCCGCCCACCGGCCTGAATCAGCGACTCGCCTACAGTACGGTGATTGGCAATACCAGCGCCGGCAGTGTGCCGGTGATATTCAGTGTGGGCGGTGTCGCGCTGGATGTGACGGGTTCGATCTTGCACAACCCGAGCATGGGCTTTCGCGATGTGACCAGCACCGGCGCGGTCACACACAATGGTTGCCTGCTGGTCAGCAGCGCAGCCGGTGTGCCGACGGTGCCTGCACCACCGATTGTTGGTGAACCCGGTCTTGCCGCCGATCTGACGCCCAATTCGGCATCGCCAGTGCTGGACCAGTGCGCATCGGTCGGCGCACCGCTCACTGATATTCGAGGCAATGCGCGCGCGGTGGATCAGCCAGCCGCAGCCAACCGATTCGGGCCGGTGGATCTCGGCGCCGTTGAGCGCCCGCTCGATCCGCCGCCAGCGGCGCCGAATCTGGAGATGTCGCGCAGCTCCATCGTCGTGCCCGATGGCAGTACCACGCCCTTCATCTCAGGCATTACCGACTACGGCAATGTCAACGTCGGCCAGTCGCTGAATCATCTGTTTCTTGTACGCAATATTGGTGACGAGTTGCTGACATTCACCGCGCACAGTGTCAGCGGCGTCTGCGCGAACAATTTCCGCGTAGCCGCGGTACCCGGTGATCGCCCACCCGGTACCAGCGGCATCCTCGGCATCATCTTCGAGCCGATCGTGGCGGGTGAGTGCATCGCGACCTATCAACTTTTCAGCAACGACCCGGACAACTCACCGTATGACTTCCAGGTTCGCGGCGTCGGCACCAGCGCTGGCAGTGGTTTGTTCGCCGACGGGTTCGAGTAAGGCGAACGAAATTTGGCACGGCTCGCGGTGAGGCTTCGTATGTCAGGGCAGGCGTCACCGTGTTGGCGCCCCTTTGCTCTTGACGAGGTAGTCCCGATGCGCATGCTTGCCGTATCTCTGTTGGTACTGTTGCTCCATTCGCTGCAGCCGGCCAGCGCAGCAATATTTGTCGTGAACAGTCTCTCCGATGACAATGCCGGTGATTCCAATCCTGGAGACGGCATCTGCGAGGACATCCGCGGTGGTACGCGCTGCACATTGCGTGCCGCGATCGAAGAGGCCAACACAACCGGGGCGTTCGATACGATCAACTTCAACGTCGGCAGCTTCTTCGTGATCAATCTGGAGAGTCCGCTGCCTTCGATCTCCACGTTCATGTCGATCGACGGCCGTACCGAGGCCGGCTACAACACGGCCGCCACCGACATCTCCCAGGCGCCGCCGCGCGTCTATCTCAATGGCTCCGCACTTGCTGGCACAGCATCGGCAGATGGCGTGCGGCTGACCAATGGCGCCACGGCGTCGGCCATTCACGCCCTGGGCCTGATCAACTTTCCGGACGCCGGCATCGAAGTCTTCAATGCGGATGCCGTGGAGATCAAGAATTGCTGGATCGGACTGGCAGCCAATGGGGCGCTGGCCGGCAACGGCCGGGGAATTTTCCTGAACCAGGCAGAGCGGGCCATTGTCGGTCAACACATCAACGGCTCCGGGCAGGTGATCGGTCTCGGCAATGTCATCTCGTCCAATACAGGTGACGGCATATACGTATTGGTTGGAGAAGAAAATCTCATCGCCGGAAACAGGATCGGAACCGCGCCCGATGGTCTGAGCAATCGCGGGAATGGCGGCGATGGCATCGAACTGGTGGCGCCCAACAATGAGATCGGTACCTCGCGTGGCCTGGTCGGTGGCGGCTTGGTGCGGGCGGGAAATCTGATCGCGTACAACGCAGGCTACGGAGTGAATGCCGCCTTGGGCGGACAGCAGATCGAGACCAATGACATTCGTGGCAATGGGCTGTCGGGTGTGTTGCTCGCGGGTACTGGCAGCAATGTCGGATTCACCAACGCCGACCTGCAAGCCAACTCGATCCATGGCAACGCTGGCGCCGGTGTGCGTCTGGCCGGCAGCGCACACCTGGTGCAGAACAACGCGATCTATCAGAACACCGGCCGCGGCATCGAGGCAACCGGCGGCAGCGACCATGACCTGGTGCAGAATCGCATCTACGGCAACGGCAGTGACGGCGTTCGCGTGGCTTCGAGCACCACCGAAGTCCGCAACAATGACATTGGGCGCAACAACACCACGCTGGCGCCCAATCTCGGCGAGGGGGTCTTGTTGGAAGGGGGCAATAACCTGGTGACCAACAATCGCATCGGCGGTGCGCCTGGCGGCTTGGGGGACGGCATCGATGTTCGCGCAGGCAACAACAATGGAATCCGCAGCAACGACATCGGCACTGTCGATGCGGCCAATATCGGCAACGGCGGGTTCGGAATCCGGATCGGCCTGGGCGTGAGCGCCACGGTGATCGATGGCAATCGGATCGGCTTCAATGCGGGCGGCATTTCTCTGCTCGGCAGCGGCGCACGGGTATGTGGCAATCGGATCGGTGCCAGTGCCTCGGGCGGAGCGGCCGGTAACTTCGTCGAGGGTATTTTTGTAGCCGGCAGCGCTCACCTCATCGGCGCGTCGCCACTGGGCTGCGCCGGCAACGAGATCGTGCATAACGGCAGCAGTGGCATGATTCTCCGCGGCAGCGGTCACTTCATTGCCGACAACAGCATCGGCCGGGTTGCCGGCGGCAATGCCAGCGGTGGCATCAGGATCGATGCCGGCGCCGAAGACAACCAGATCATCCGCAACATGATTGCGCACAACACCGGCGACGGCGTACGTGTGGCCGCAACGGCGGGCGACCGCAACCGGATCGAGGACAATGCCTTCAGCCACAATACCGACACCGGCATTGACCTGGGCGACGATGGCATCACGCCCAATGACAGTGGTGATGGCGATATCGGTCCGAACGAATTGCAGAATCATCCCGACTGGCTCGGGCCGGCCACCAGTCCTGCCGCGGGACAGGTCATGGTCAACTACTGGGTCAACAGCACAATGGCCAACTCCGCCTTTCCGATCGCCGTGCATTTCTACCTGAGCGGTACGGGCGCGCGTCAGGGCCTTACTCACCTGCATACTGCCAGCTACACCGTAGTCGGCGTTTCGCGCTTCGCAACGATGTCTCTGCCGGCTGGTGTATCCGGCGGAACACTGACGGCGCTCGCGATCGACAATCTGGGCAATACCTCGGAGTTCAGCGAGCCGCTGGCGTTTACTGGCGCGCCGTTGATCGACGACATCTTCAAGAATGGATTCGAAGCTCCTTGACCAGGGCGCATTGCGACGCAGTTGCGGCTGCGTCGCGCATCGATTGGACTCAATGCGCTGGCCGCAATGCATCATTTGTCGGATTGATCAAAGCCTGCAGATGCGTGCGGAGTCTGGACGTGATTCCCTTGCCGCGCTCATCGAGCAATGCCTGCACCTGCAGGTACTCCGCGCGCGCGGCTTCGGCCTTGCCAATGCGTGCAAGATGATCAGCAAAGGCGAGATGGTGACGCCAGGCGGCGCTCCAGACACCGGCTTCGGTCGACCTCGCGACCGCCCCGATTTGCTCGAACTGGCTACTGGCTTCCTCGTGCTTCAAATTCAGTGAGAGAACACTGGCTGCGATCGTATCCCGACGCAGGCGCAGCGCCAGCGTGACCAGCTCGGGCGTCGCAACTGCGACGGCGTCAGCTTCATTGAGGCGAAGTTGGGCGCTGTCGGCGCGTCCCTGCAAGACCGCAATATGAGCGCCGATCAAGTGCAGGTTGTAGCGATCCTGTGGAGTCGCCGCGGTCGGCAGCGATTGCAGGGCCAGTTGCCAGTCCCGCTCTGCCTGCACGCTGTCGCCAGCCTCGGCGCGTGCCATCGCGAGATTGCGCAGCGCAATCACGCTGCGGCGATCCTCGGGACCAAACTGCGTGGCGGCCATCGCGCTGGCCTGGGCAATGAGCGGAACGGCAGATTCTGCGACACCCAGATCGCGCAACAGCACGCCGCGATTGTGGACCAGCGCGGCGAATGCGGGTGAATGCAGATCGCCGAGGGCGCGATAGATGGCTTCGGCCGTTGCGTATGCCGCGTCCGCCTCGGCCATCCGATTGGCCGCCGACAGCGCGGTGCCGAGATTATTGTAGATGCGTGCGCGTCGGTTGGTGTTTCCGGGGTGTACGCGCTCCGCGAGCACGCTCGCCTGTTGCGCATAGCGTACTGCTTCGTCGAGCTGCCCGAGTTGAATGGCGGCCGCCGCCATCATGCTCGCCAGAAACAGCCGGTCGCCCGGTGTTGCGGGATGTTCGCGATGTCCCTCCTGCACTCTGCTGAGCAAGGCCATCCGTTGACTGGGATCGGGCGTGACGATGGTCTGCATCAGGATCAGCTCGTTTCGTTGTCGCGCGCTCAGCACCTTGCCAGGATCTTCAAGTGTCTTGGCGAGCCGCGTCTGGGCTTCCTGGCCGCGGCCGAGGTTTTCCATCGCATAGGTCCAGCCGCTGAGCGCCGCTACCCGCACCCGTTCGCGTTCCACGCCAGCGAGTGTGGCGGCCTCCGCCAGGGCGATTTCGAACAGCGCGATCGCCTGCTCGGGCTGGCCGCGTGCGTTGGCAAGCAAGCCCTGGCCGATGCGCACGTTTGCCAGCAACTCCACATCGTGCGTCTGCTTGGCACTGCGCATCGCCGAGTCGAACAACTTGCCCGCGCGCTCGTGCTGACCCAGTGAGGTGTCCATCTGCGCCAGTAGGGTAGCCACCTCGGCATGCAGCGCCGGATCACCGAGGGGAGTGTCCTCAAGCTCGGCGATGCCGCGCGCAATCACCTCGGAAACCGGTGGGTCGACAACTTCGTTGCGCTCGCGATCGCCGGCCGTGATCATTGCAAACAGAAAGTCGCGGGCAGCGGTCGCACGTGCGGCCTGGCGCTGCGCCTCGTTGGCCTGCAGTGAGGCACGCTGCGCCTGCCATAGTGCCGATCCGAGACCGATCAGCAGCGCCAACGCAGTGGCACTCACCGCATAGGCGAGCCCGCGGTGCCTGCGAAGAAACGCGCGCAGCCGATAGCCGGCGCTGTCCGGAGTGGCCATCACGGCACGCCGATCGAGCAGGTGCCGCAGGTCCTCGCCGAGTGCGCGGGCATCGGGATAGCGCCGCCCTGCCTCGGGACGCAGCGCCATCGCGATGATGTTGTGGAGGTCGCGCGGCAGCTCCTTCGCCGGCCGGCACAGAGCCTTGAGGGTGACGCCGAGCGCATAGACATCGGTAGCCGTGGTGATCGCGCCGCCATCGAATTGCTCGGGCGCTGCGTAACCCGGCGTCAGCGCGCGCGACTGTGTGTGCGTCTGCTGCCCATCTTGGTCCAGCAGCTTGGCGATGCCAAAGTCGAGCAGCACCGGATCGCCATTGCTCGCGACCATGATGTTGCCGGGCTTGAGATCGCGATGCACCATCAGGTTCTGGTGCGCATGCGCGACCGCATCGCAGACCTTTACCATCAGCCGCACGCAGGATGACCACTTCAGGCTGTGTTGCTGGCAATACCTGGCCAGGGTTTCGCCTTCGATCAGATTCATCACCAGGAACGGCGTGCCATCGTCGGCAATGCCGCCGTCGATCAGGGCGGCGATGCCCGGGTGACGCAAACGCGCCAGCAAGCGGCGCTCCTGTTCGAAGCGTTGGCTGCCCTCGCGGCCGAGCACGGCAAGTCCAAGCAGCTTGACCGCCGCGAGTTGCTCGAAATCCACTGCAATGCGCCGGGCCTTGTAGACCACGGACATGCCACCGCGGCCAATTTCTTCTATCAGCAGCCAGTCGCCGATCTGTCGCCCG
>JAYSZM010000005.1:0-2205 GCA_043738015.1 Lysobacterales bacterium | reverse complement strand
TGGATACCTGCGGCGGCCTCGGCTACTTCGCCGCGTGGTGTCTCGCCGAAGGTGCCACGCGCGTGCAAAGCTTCGAAAAGAACCCCGACGTGCTGTGGTTGCGCGAGCACAATCCGTGGTCACCCGACCCCGAGAGCGACAGTCGGCTTCAGCTCACCCTCGCCGACGTGACTCAAGCCATCACGAACCTACCTGACGAATCGTTCGACGCTGCGCTGCACGATCCGCCGCGCTTCGGAATTGCCGGCGAACTGTATTCGCAGGTCTTCTACGATCAGCTCGCGCGCGTACTGCGCCCACAGGGGCGACTGTTCCACTACACCGGAACGCCCAACAAGAAGACCAGCGGCCGCGATGTGCCCGGCGAAGTTCTCAAGCGCCTGAGCAAAGCCGGGTTCGCCGCCGAGCGAGCACTGGATGGCGTGTTCGCAGTGAAGGCCGGCGTGAAGAGCGGTGTCAGAAAGACTTCTTGAGCGCATGGAGAGCTACTCTGACCCCGGTGTTTGATTTAAACCTTTGCACTCCACCCGGAATCCAACATCGCCTTTCGGAGTTTGCCCATGCCCGGCAACCAGGACGGCGACCAAGCGAAGATCATGTTGCCGTGGAGCGGCATCGCCGCTGCCGTCTCGGGCGTGCGCTGGCAGACCAGCCATCCTTGGGACCAGCGCACGTCGATTGCCCCACAGTTGCCGGTGACGATGACCGCGGCCGACTATTTCGCCGGACGCGATCCGGTGCTGGAAGTGGTTAAGGCGAGGATCGCGACGGGCGCGGCGGTCAAGAATGCTCGGTAGGAAGCAAGGAAGCGACGCAGCTGGAGTTGTTCTAGCTAGGTGGCCGTTACGAAACGCTGACCATCGTGTTTCATTTCTCGTCGCCCGGCTTGCTGAACTTCTCGAGCAGCTTCTTGCCTTCCGGCGATTGGGCCAGGGCTTCGAGCATGCTGGCCACGGCCGTACCGCCGCCGGCTGAGAACAGGTCCATGACGCTGGCCAGGCCCTTCGCGGGCGTGCCGCTGTTGGAAATGACCTTGACGTCGGCGGTCTTGAGCGCCTCGGCCTGGGCCATGCCGACGGCCTGCACCGCTTCAATGTTTCGTATACCGAGCAAATAGGTTTGATAGCCCTGGTCGCTGCCGATTTTTTCCGCCAACTTGATCTGTGCGTCCACCGGCGCCATCAGGATTGCGGTCTCGGCTGATCCTTGCGCCGAGCCTTCCACCGCGATGCCCTCGGCATTGCGTTTGGCGGCTTCGAGTTTGCCTTCGGCCGTGAGCACGGTCTGCTGCTTGTGTCCCTCCGCCGACACGATCGCCACCTGCTTGGCGGCATCGGCCTGCACGATGGCCACTTCTTTTGCCTGCGCGGCGGTGATGACCGCCACCTCGCGACTGATCTCGGCGCCACGGACATTCTTGACCTGCACCACGTCCATTTCCTTGGCCGCGGTTTCGCGCTGCTGCACCTTCACCTGCTGCGAGGCCTGCTCATTGGCGACGCCAACGTTTTTGTCCTTCTCCGCGGTGCGCAATCCCACTTGCTCGGCAGCCAATTGCCGCGACATCTCGATCTCGCGCTTGGCCGCGATCTCGGCCATTTCGGCTTGTCGTGTGTTGTCCGCCACCACCAGGCGCGACTCGCGCTCGATGCCCGACGTGCGTTTGGCCATGATGTTGTGGATGACATCGCTGTCTTTGGAGTCGCGAATGTCCATCAGCTCGATGTTCTTGATCGCCTCCACGCCCCAGCCGCCCAACTGCGGCTGCACTTCCTTGGTGAAAGCTTCGCCGAAGCGGCTGCGATCGAGCATGATCTGGTCGATCTCGTGTCCGGCCAACACGGTGCGCACCGAGCCCTGCACGATGGCCGTCAACTGGTCCTTGAGCTCGTGGAACGAGGCCACGCGCTGCGCGGCGGTGTTGGAATCGTTGATGCGGAAAAAAGCCATCACGTGCACCAGGAAAGGCACGCGCTCCTTGTCGTAGGCGGCGTAATCCGGCAAGTCGATCGAGAAGTTTGACACCGGCAGCGTCACCCGCTGCAAACCGATCAACGGAATCCGCGACGGCCACTCGTAGTAGGTATTGCTGTCGAAGCCCTTGCCGAAGGACACGGTGTGCTTGCGGGTCTGGACGATGTGCACCTCGTTCACCGGTACCACCCGGCGCAGGGCGATGACCCAGAAGAACAGACTGACGACGAC
>JAYSZM010000004.1:0-2206 GCA_043738015.1 Lysobacterales bacterium | reverse complement strand
GCTCGTCAAGCTCAAGAAAGAGAAACTCTGGGCCAAGGACAAGCTCACCCATATTTGGGCAAGCCACCAGGACATTGCCAGCGCCTGAGCCTGGCTGCGCTGCCTGCCTGAGGCCGGAGTTAGCCCAGGCGCTGCAGTAAATCCTCAACCGACCGGTGCCTGATCCCGGCCGGCTGCGGTGCTCGGATACCCGTCGTCGCCCTGGCGCCCATTCCTGCGACGGGTGGCGCTATCGCGCCCCAACGGTTCCCGCTGCCGCAGGCTAGTCGCGACAGCCAACTTGGGCATCGCTTGATCGCCATCGAGGGATAGATCACTCGGCTATTGGCGCGAGTGACACTAAGCGCGCGCGCCCCAACTACAATCGAGTCCTTTACGCCCACGCGACGAGGCTCCGATGACGATCCACCAAAGTGTTCTCGAACTGATCGGCAATACGCCGATGCTCAAGGTGCAGCGCCTCGATACCGGCCCCTGCGCGCTGTTCCTCAAACTCGAGAACATGAATCCTGGTGGCTCGATCAAGGATCGTATCGGTCTGATGATGATCGAAGCTGCCGAGCGCGAGGGCCTGATCAAACCAGGCGATACCCTGGTCGAGGGCACCGCGGGCAATACCGGCCTCGGCCTCGCCCTGGTGGCGCAGCAGAAGGGCTATCGCCTGCTGCTGGTGGTTCCAGACAAGATGAGCCGCGAGAAAATCTTCAACCTCAAGGCGATGGGCGCCGAAGTCGTGTTGACACGATCGGATGTCGCCAAGGGGCATCCCCAGTACTACCAGGACCTCGCCGAGCAGATTGCGCGCGATACCCCCGGCGCCTACTTCATCAATCAATTCGGCAATCCGAACAATCCCAAGGCGCACGAGGAAGTTACCGGTCCGGAAATTCTTGCGCAGATGGATGGCGCGCTCGACGCGATTATTTTTGGCGTCGGCAGCTCAGGCACGATGACGGGTCTTTCGCGTTACTTCGAGCGTGAGGCACCCGGCGTCGAGATGGTGATCGCCGATCCAGTCGGCTCCATCCTCGCGCAGTACATCAACGAGGGCGTGCTGTCGACCAAGAGCGGCAGCTGGCTGGTCGAGGGCATTGGTGAGGATTTTCTGCCGCCGATCTCGGATTTCTCACGGGTAACGAAGGCCTATGCGATCAGCGACGCCGAGAGCTTTGCCGCCGGTCGTGAATTGCTGCGCACCGAGGGCATCCTGGGCGGCTCCTCAACCGGCACCATCCTCAGCGCGGCGCTCAAGTATTGCCGCGAACAAACTACGGCCAAGCGGGTAGTGGCCTTCGTCTGCGATACCGGTAACAAGTATCTGTCGAAGATGTACAACGACTACTGGATGCTCGACAACGGATTCATCAAGCGTGACAGCACCGGCGATCTGCGCGACCTGATCGTGCGTCCGTATTCGCAGCGCGACACCGTCGTGGTCGCTCCGGGCGATCTGCTGACGGTTGCCTACCAGCGCATGAAGCTCTACGACGTCTCTCAGTTGCCGGTGATGGAGGGCGAGCGGATTGTCGGCATCATCGATGAGTCCGACGTGCTGCTGCATGTCTACGGCGTGGAGGCGCGTTTCCGCGATCCGGTTTCCACAGCAATGGTCAGCCGCCTCGATCTGATGGATGTGAAGGCGCCGATCGAGGAGCTGTTGCCGGTGTTCGATCGCGGCCACGTCGCCATCGTGATGGATGGCAGCAATTTTCTTGGCCTGATCACGCGGATCGATCTGCTGAACTTCTTGCGTCGGCGCGCGAGTTGAGCGACGCGCCGTGACCGTAGGATGTGTTGCGCATCGCGCATCGCGCATCGCATTGGCTTCACTATGGTGCTCGTCGGCCTGGCGCTTTGCCCCCTTCGCCCGCTTGGGGGAGAAGGGCCGGGGATGAGGGAGTCGCTGCGATTCCGCTCGATCGGCGCCGGAATCGCAGGAGGTGCTGAGGCCGCGGGCCGAAGCGCATCAATTCAGGCAAGCTCGATATCCTTCGAACTTGTCGAACTTGTCACGTAGATCCAGGGCCAGCATGCTCCGCATGCGTCATCGCTGCGCGATGCCATAGGGCTTTCACTCGCTTACGCGAGCGAGTCACCTTTTCTTGCGTGGCGGCGGTTTCAACCGGTCGTCGCAACAATGTGCTCCAGCTTGTGCGCCGGCGTCCAGAAGCCCAATGTCTTTCGTGGCCGCTCATTGAGTTCGCGT
>JAYSZM010000003.1:0-25176 GCA_043738015.1 Lysobacterales bacterium | reverse complement strand
TCCACACCCCACCAGCCTGTGGATAACTGTACCGGCTTGGACCGGAATGCCGTACCGGCTTGAACCGGAATGCTGTACCGAATTCACCGGAATCCGCGTGCGTGCGCCGCGCCTTCCTGTGCGGGGAAGACAGCTACAGCGGGCGTTGGGCCGGAAGGGGTCACGTCTTGCCTTTTGCCAAGAGGGGGCGAAGGGGTCAGGGGCGAAGGGGCCACCATTTAGCCGCCGCTGTCAAGCGAAGTCCGGGCAGGGTAGTGGTCTAGTTTGAAATTTCGGTTGCTTGAGCGTTCAAGCGCGGGTTGCTAGGCTTGTTCAATGGCCACGAAACCGAAAAGACCACGCGACACAAACCAGCTCGCCCACCTGATCGCTGGCATAGCGACCGGTCAGGTAAAGGCCGTCGAACGCAGCCCTGCAAGCACCAAGGCGAGCAAAGCCGGAGCTGTTGGCGGTCCAGCGAGAGCCAATGCGCTTACGCCGGAACAGCGTTCCGAGATAGCGCGCCTCGCAGCGGCGGCGCGCTGGAAAAAAAGCGACTAGGCCGCTTCCTTTCCGTCCTGATCCATCGCCATGCGTTCGGCCACGTCGTCGGTAAAATCCAAAGGCATCTGAATTGGATGCTCTGTGGGGTTTACTCGATTCCAGTGCTCTACGTCGTAAGCCAGATGTAGGGCGTCGCCAACCATCTGTTCGCGGCGTTGTTTCAGAGCTTTGTGCGCGATCGGCCGTGGCGCTTCGTCGATGTCCGTCCACAGCGTGGTCTGTTGGCCGCCAACCCATTGCGTTACTGCCATATTGGCGCGATACGGGCGACCGGTCACTTCGTCTCGCCGGACCTCTTCGCGTGCCGCCGCAGAGAACTGTTCGGCGAGCCTGTCAACGGCGCTTTTCGGCTTTGGCAGTTCCCATCCCTTGCTGGCTGCAAACCTCGCAACGTCATGCATATCCACCGACGTTGATCCGGCCGTCTCGCGGTACAAGCGAATTAGCCTCTGCATCATCACTTTCTTGGTAACCATTTAGCTCACCTCAAGTCCGACCGGGGCAATGTCGCCCCAACCATCAACAATGGCGCTTGGCGCCACGATTGAACGAATACGCACCAGGTGGTCTCTGAAACGGTCATAGCGACCTGTGGCGCGTTGCAACTGCCCAGCAACAAGACCTGGATGAACGCCGAGCGTGCGGGCAAACCCAATGATGTCTCTTTCAGCAAAGAATGGCCCTTTGCGAGCGATGAATCCGTCCAGCTTTGCTGGGGGTGTACAGAAATCAGCGGCGGCTGAATTCGCCACGCGCTCATCGTCGGAAACGTCTTCGCCGATGCCGGCTCGATTCCCCTCTAGCTCGGCGTCAAGAATGACAGCGCTCTTCCCATGGCCCTGAACGATGTGCTCAAGTTCATGTCTGAGGACAAACCAAAAGTTATCTATTCGATCGAAGCGCAGCGTCATTCCAATGACAGGCGAGTTCGCGTCAAGCCAAAAGCAAGCTCCATCGATCTTTGCGGACTGAAGACCTTCAACAATCACAAAGCGTATCCCGGATTCCGCAAGAATCCGTGGCGCTTTACGGGCCTCTTCCGCTGCACCAAGCAGTCCCTTCAATTTTTCGATAGCGGACCACCCGGAGGCGGGAGTGAATTTAGCGACAAGCATCTCCGATGCGATTTGCTTCACCCTGTAAAGCCAAGCCAATTGCGCTGGTGTTGCCTCAACCGAAACCTGGGTTTTCTTTGCAGCGTGCGGAAGAATCTCTATCTCGCCAACTGATGCGGCGCCAAAAAACTTCATCAGTGACGATTCAACCGCAGGAATGTCTTTCACGTCATCGCCATCAATCCAGCCGCGCTTCATCATTTCTGAAATCGGCAACCCGCTGAACAGATGGGCGCGCGTGCTCCGTCCGGGATCGGGACGAGCTGTAATCCGCGCCATAGCTAGGTCGTACGACTTCTGGAGACTCAGGAACTGCTCTGCTGACACTCCAAAAATTTCTTCCAATGCCAGGGCAATCTCAGCCGTCACCGCCCTCTTGTCAGACGCCAGCCGATTGACTCCGGTTTCGTCCATTCCCAGGACAACCGCCATAACCCTCTTAGACCATCCGCGAGCCTCAAGCAGCGCGTTAATCAGTTGGCCTGGCGTTCTATGTTCAGCGTAGTCCATGATTTGAAGAATATGCCAGTTTGCGCAAAAACGCAAACTGCATCGTTATGCTTGACGTGTGTTGTCTAGACAAGCATAATGTTCAACATGAACCAGACCTCGCTTGCCAAACGCGCCCAAATCCTCGGCCTTCTTGTTGAGGGAATGTCGATCAATGCCACGTGCCGAGTGACCGGAGCCGCCAAGGCAACCGTTCTCAAGCTCTTGGCGGACGTTGGTGCAGCCTGTGCCGAGTACCAGCACAACGCGCTCGTGAACCTGCCGTGCAAGCGCATCCAGTGCGATGAAATCTGGTCGTTCGTGAATGCCAAGGCCAGGAATGTTCCGGAAGATAAGCGCGGTCAGTTCGGTTACGGCGATGTCTGGACGTGGACCGCCCTGGACGCTGACTCGAAGCTGATGTGCTCTTGGATGGTTGGCCGTCGCAATGCCGATGTCGCGCACGAGTTCATTTCTGACCTGTCGGCGCGGCTCAGCAACCGCGTTCAGATCACGACCGATGGCCTCAAGTTGTACGTGGACGCCATCGAAGGAAGCTTCGGCGCAGCCGTGGACTACGCGCAGTTGATAAAGGTGTTCGGCCAAGCGCCGGAGGGTGAGCGCCGCTACAGCCCGCCGCAGATCATCGGCGAGCAGCGCATCGTGATCAAAGGTCAGCCGGACATGAAACATGTCTCGACCAGCTACGTACAGCGCCAGAACCTGACCATGCGGATGGGAATGCGCCGCTTTACCAGGCTGACGAATGGCTTCTCAAAGAAGGTTGAGAACCACGTCCACGCCATCGCGCTGCACTTCATGCACTACAACTTCGGCCGCATCCACAAGACGCTGCGCGTTACGCCAGCCATGGAAGCGGGTATTTCGGATCACGTATGGTCGCTGGAAGAGATCGCGGCGCTTGTTCCGGAACCTGTAGCCAAGAAGCGCGGACCGTACAAAAATCGAGGTTAGACCTTCCGGCGACGGAGGGGTCAAACGGCCCCTTGGTCAGAAAGTATGTGGGAAGTAGTTTTTCGGAATCGTGCAGATTGGCATCCGCTCACTAGGCTTGTTGATGTAAGCTCAGTCCATCGCCTGATCCTGCGGATTCGACATCTGCGACGGCGTTCATAGAACTTTGGGGAGTTTCTGTGGTCTACAGCCTGCATGAAGCGGAGCAGCACCATGAGCGCAACTCTTGAAGTTAGAATGTTTGAAGGCCTTTGCGTCGCCAAAGAACGGCTGTCGGCTAAGCGGCTGCTTTCGATGTCTGCGGCGCAAAGGAGCAACATTCGCGACATCCGCTTTGAAGCTCCACGAATTGGCGTGAAGGGCTTTGGTGAGTTCGTTGTTCGCTATAAGCGGCCCACCTACTTGGTCAGGTAAAGCCTATGTCAAACGACATGCGGCCGTTAAATCCAAAGCCAAATGAGCCGCCCGAATGGTTCGGAAAATTTCTCGACATTCAGTCGAGAGAGGTGGAGGAGCGCGCGGAAGAACGCAAGCTTCGGGCTCAGGTCGAGACAAACCACTTCGAGCTCGCCAAGTTGAGCCTAGGAGCGCAAGAGCGCACCTACACATCTGACCACGACTCTCGAAAGCATGAGCGCCGCGATACATATTTTCTCGTAGCAGCCGTAATCCTGATAATTGCGGTTCTTGTTGGGGTGGCGATGTGGCTCGGTAAGGATGCGCTGGCAATGGAGCTCGTCAAGGCCGTTCTGTATCTCACAGCGGGTGGCGCGGGTGGATTTGCTCTTGGAAAGGTTAAGGCCAAGAAAGAAGACGGCACTGACGAATAATGGCCATGGCCATATTTGATCGCATGCGCGCCTGACCGCCGTCGCCCAAAAAATTTCAAACTAGACCACTACCCCGGGCAGTTGTGCTTTATTTCCGAGAAAATGAATACCGGACACCCACAATTCCGAATTTTCCCAACAGTTGCTTCGCACTGATCTGACTGTATTCGCGGTCTGGGCCACCCAGACGCTTTCCGCGTGTCCTCCCGGCTTGGCGCGAGCGGGGCTGTACACACGGCGAGCCTGGCAGGGGGATGCGCTATCGTTTGCGACTTCGGCCAGCCTCGTCTATGGCGCGGCTGGCACCTCACTCGAAGGGAGCAAAGCCATGGATCGTCGACAGTTCATCGCCGCAGGGAGCCTGATTGGCGCCACCCCCGTGCTGGCGCGCGCGGGCATCAGTGTGCCTGAGTCGATACCCGCGTCGGCATTGTTCAAGCGCATCAGGTTTGATTCCGATGGGCTCGATCTGAGTCCGGTCGAGTTCGCAACCCTGCTGCAGGAAGCCGTAGCCGCGGCAACGTTTGTGCCCGACTACTACGCCCTCGGCGGCTGCATCAGCGACCTCGAGCGAAAGTTTGCGCAGTTGCTCGGCAAGGAGGCGGCGATGTTCGTGCCGACCGGAACCCTGGCCAATCATCTCGCCATCCGCAAACTCGCTGGCAATGACCGCCGCGTCCTCGTGCAAGCCGAAAGTCATTTGTACTGCGACAGTGGTGATTGCGCCGAGACCCTGAGTGGCTTGAACTTGATCGCACTCTCGGAGGGCAAGAGCGCGCTCGAATTGTCAGAAATCCAGCACGTTGTCGAGCGCTCGCTCAGCGGTCGCGTTCCCGCCAGGGTCGGGGTGATTTCCATCGAGAATCCGGTGCGCCGGCAGAATCACCAATGCCTCGACTTTGCCGAACTGCAGCGCATCAGCAACTACGCGCGGGAGCAGGGGATTCGCCTGCATCTGGATGGCGCTCGGTTGTTCAGCCTGCCGCAGCATACGGGCAAGAGCGTGCGTGACTACGCCGGCCTGTTCGATACGGTCTACGTCTCGCTCTGGAAACACTTCAATGGCGCAACCGGCGCGATACTCGCCGGCACCAATGAATTCGTCGAGGGGCTTTTTCATACGAGACGGATGTTCGGTGGTTCCCTGCCTCATGCCTGGCCCAGCATTGCCATCGTGCCGCGCTATGTAGACGGCTTTGAAGCCGACTACGCCGAATCATGGAAGCGCGCCGATCACATTCTCGATCGACTACAGGGCGATGATCGATTCAGCATCACCAGAGTTCCCAACGGAACCAGTCGAGTCTTTCTCTCTGTGAAAGGGGTCGCGCCTGAGCTGTTCATGGCCAACGCCGCAACGCATTTGATCAGCCTGCCCCAGTTCAATCCCAGCACAGGCGATTTTGGCTTGCAGGTAAACCCCAGCTTGCTGCGCGTCGAGCCTGATGAGGTCGTGCATCGACTGCGCTCATCGCTGGGCCTCTAGTTCGCAGGTCCTTGCCGCTAGACTTCGCGGCTTCATCCAGCGCCCGGGTTCGCCGATGCCGAAAATTTCTGTGCTTGTGCAGAGTCACAACCGTCCCGAGGGACTGCAGAGGGCACTGCAGTCATTGCAGATGCAAAGCTACCGCGATTTCGAGGTGGTGATATCCGACGACAGCGTGCAGCAGCGCGAGCAGATCATGGCGGTACTGGAGGGTCCGGCAGCGGCGGGTTTGCAGTTGAACGTCAACTACACCGATGCCTGCGGCGCCGCCGAGTCGATGCGCGAGGCGCTCGGGCGTGCCAGTGGCGAATACATCAAGATCCTGCACGACGATGACTGGCTGACGCCACACTCATTGCAGCAGCAGACGATGTTTCTCGACCATCATGCCGACGTCAACGTGGTCTACGGACGCGCCATTCTGAGTTTCCCGCATATCGACAAGCTCGCCTATGCCTGGTTCGACAAGCCGACCAAGTTGCCCGCGCCGGAATGGATAGCGCAGTACCAGAAGGATGGCGCCGGCCCCGTTCAATCGCCAGTGACCGCGCTGTATCGCCGCCACGATGGCTTCCGCGTGCTCTGGTCCGAGTTCATCAATCCGGATCTGCGCGAGGCCGCGCGCAAGACCGGAGCCGGAACCGATGTCTCGCTGCAGGTCGACAACGCCGGCAGTAATGCCAGCGTTGTCCTGATTCCGATGGTGGCCTGCTTCATGGGCACCGACATGAATTCGATCACCCAGGTCGACCCCGGGATCCACAGCTACTACGCCATGTGGAAAGCCGAGTACGACAGCTTTCCGGCCTGGCGCCGTTAGCTCGATCGGTGCGCATTCGCCCAGCGCGCCGCGCTCATTGCGGCCATTGGAATACATCCTCGACGCCGACCGCAAACGTGCGCGCGATCCGGAACGCGAGTTCCAGCGAGGGCGCGTAGCGGCCAGCCTCCAGCGCGATGATGGTCTGCCGGGTCACGCCGGCGGAGTTGGCGAGGGCTTCCTGGGTCATTTCGCCGTGCTCAAAGCGCAGCCGTCGAATTTGATTGGTAATCGCGGTGCTGGTCATACGCGCCGGTCGTGCCAGTAAGAAAGTCCAATTGCCGCGTATTCGAAGATGCAGCTCAGGATCAGGCTGAAGATCAGCAGATGTGCGATCACCAGCGGTGTGGCCCAGGCCAGGTGTGCAGTCGGAGAGAAACCGAATAGCACCACCAGGCCAATCACGCCCACCACCAGCGCACCACGACCCCAGCCGGCACCGCGTGCAGCGATATCGCGATCGCGCTCATCCACGCTGACCCGATCGCGCCAGCGCGACTCCAGGGTGGATGACAGGATCGCCCAGGCGATCAGCAGCATCACAATGCTGCGGCCGACACCGCCAAGATCGCGTCGATCGACAGCGGCGGCAATCACATCGGCCTTGGCAATCAAAAAAACCGCCACCAGCAGATTGAAACCCAAGCCGATCCAAGCCTTCCACTCGCCGGGCGAAACCGTGTCGTCCAATGCGCCGCGCGGCGCCACCGAAACACCGTACATCGACACCCACGCGACCGTCGCCGCGAGCGCCACGCCGAGGTTGCCCGAATCCAGCCCGAGCAGTTGATCGGGTCCGGCCAGCAGCAGCCAGAACGCGACGCCGGCCAGGGCCACCAAAACTGCCAATCCCCACTTGGGCCAACGCATAGTATCCTCCAGGTGACGTAATGTCCGGTGTAGATTACATCTGACCGCGGCAATGTCAAGTACACCGTACATTGTCGGCAAGGAAGGTCGGGTCCAGCACTGCGGTACCCGACGCCGTGGTCGCAAAGTCGATGGCGCGCTCAGGCGGTCACGACCCACCGCGCGAGCACCGCTGCGCGCGACCCGACCCACTGCGCCTCGCTACCATGGCGTCATCAGGCTGGCCGAATTCCCTGCTGCCGGATGATTGGAGGATGGTTGCATGTCGGATGAAGATTTCAACTCGAGCCGCCTGGTGGAATTCCTGCGGCAGGCGCCTGAGCAAGGCCTGCTCAACTCCGCGGTCGCCAAGAGCCGATTCATCGCGGTCGAGCAGGTGTTTACCGAGTTGAATGGCAGCGAGCGACGCGATATCCGCATGATCGATGTCGATAGCCTGTGCGCGCGATTGCACAAGATCCAGGGCAGCACGATCCGGCACGAGGTGGTCGAGCTGTACAAGACGCGCGTCCAGGCCGCGCTTACCGATTACTTCGCCTGGCTGGAAAATCCCACCACCTTTGCTTCCATTGGCGGCGAGTCTGCTCGCGGCGCAAAGCGCAGCGCGGTCTCTGATCGGGAAGCCTCACTGGAGACGCACGCACTCGAAGAAATAGCGCTGTCGACCAGTGAGCGCAAACCCGATCTGGTTTCGATTCCGCTGCGCGAGAACGTCACCGTGTTCGTCGCCAACATGCCGCTTGATCTTACTGAGCCGGAAGCGAAAAAAATCGCCAGGGTGATCGAGGCCCTGGTCCAGGGCGCGCCGACAGGGAAATCCCGTGCGTAATAATCAGCTTGCACTGCTCGCACCGCTCGCAATCTTTGGCGCAGGCGTGGTCGGGCTCGGCTATTACTTCTCCATGCCCGGGATGGAAGGTCCGTTCCACGACAATATGGTGCCCGAGTTGCTCGGGTTCTGTCTGGAAGGTTTTTTCATGGTGGGCCTGTTGAGCCTGCTGCAAACCATGCGCGAGCGCGCCTATCGACGCGAACTCTGGCTGGGCCTGCGCAGTGCACTGCGAGGAGTGCTCTCGACACTGGATATCGCGCTGTTGTCACCCAATGCCGAGCCCACCGCGACCGCCGTATTGGAGCAGGACCAGCAGATCGTCGGGCTGTTCATGCAAAAAGTGCAAAGCACGCATCTTGAACTGCGCGACCTGGTTGCCCTCAAGCGCGAGAGCATCGACGCCCTCGCCATGATTCGCGACATGGTGCCGATCGCTGCCCAGTTGAGCGCCGGTCATATGCGCTGGTGGATTGCCATCGTCAACAGCATGCGGCTGTTGTCCGAAGCAAAATCGCGGGCGTCGATCGAGCAGAGCATCTACCTGTTGCTCGAAAACATCGCGGAGTTCGACAGCGTCAGCTACTGAATCCACGCGCCGTCATTGCCGGCCGCCGAGTGCACTGTAGGGCATCTCTGCGAGATGCCATCTTGAATTCTCCGCGGTGTTGGAATGGCATCTCACAGAGATGCCCTACAGAAAAGCCGTCGCAGGGCATCGCTGAAAGATTTCGGGTTGAACTCCCCGCGGGACCCGCCCTGCGCGTTGAATTCGCAGCAGGGCTCCGCCTTGCCTGGGACGATCAGCAGCCGGCTTCGGCTTCGACGGTCGGCGTCAATGCGGGCGAGTAGAAGCTCGGCATGACATCGGAGCGGATCAGAGTTTCAACCCTGGGTTGCTCGAAGCGCGCTTCCTTGCACATGCCGAATGCGCAGGGTGCATCGTTTTCGGCCGCTACGATTTCGCCCGGCGTCGACGTGCCGGACGCTGCGATTGCGGCAGTTCCGGTCTCGGTGCCAGGTGCACCGAATGCCGACCAGCTCCCGAGCAGGAGCACGGCGGCAAGTGACTGCAACGCGTTTTTCTTGATCATATTCATACGGTTCCCTTCCATCCTGTGCTTACTCGGAGTGCCCGACCGACCGGCATCGGGATACTGGAACAGCTACGACTGTGGCATGCCGGCAGCGCAAAAGAGACCTGGCCGGAGCGCACCCAGCACACCGGCCTGGTGCTCGTCCGCCTTCGTCTGCCGCAGGCGCAGCTTGCGACCGCGTTCCCCCCGCGAAGTTCCGTGGGCGGCTCCTGGCTCGTGCGGCGCCCGCGCAGCCTTCTGTGTACTGCGCTAGGCTGGTGCTCCCGCACGTCCAGACGACGCCCATGCGCGTAATGCTGGTCCTCCTGATGCTGGCGTCAAGCGCATACGGCGCCGGATTCATCGCAGGTCAGTTCCTGCACATCGATAGCGCCAACCCCGGATTCTACGAAACGCAGACACTGGTCTACGCACTGCCCGATATGCGCCTGATCGCGCGTGCCAATGTCCCGGGCGATGCGACAAGCGTGTCGGTGGATGGAAAACGGCTCTACGTGATCAATCTGTACACAGACCGGATTGCCACGCTCGAACTACCCACCCTGCGTCCAATCAGCGATGTGCCGGTGCAGGGAGGGCTGCCGTTTTTCTACAATCCAGTATGGGTTCGCGAGCACCCGCACAGGCCAGGGGTGCTCCTGTTGCGGGGTACGTACTGGATCGACACCCGCAGCGGCCAATATGTTGAGACGCCAGAATCACTGGGCGTCGTGCCGCACGGCTCGCTCTGGAGTCAGGTAGTGACGATAAGCCAAGGGGGTGGCAAACTTCTGGTGACCGACCTCGGCGGAAAGTTTAATCAGCCGCCCTACGTCAAGTTGATCGATCTCGATGATCCCAGGCAGGTGCAGACGGGCACCCCGACGCAGTTTTTCGGCGTATTGATCGAGGGGCGGGGCGTAATCGGCGGCCGCGAGATCGAAACCGGGGGAGCGTTCGTCACCTTGAGCGCGTTCGGCTCCACAACCGAGCTCGACGCCTTTGAGCTCCCGGGAGGACTGGAGGAGCCTTGGGCGATGACGCCAATCAGTGATTCCGAGATCGTACTGATGGCCAGGACAGCAGACTTCAGAACCCAGTCGATTCTCAAGCTGGACCTGCAGACCCGCCAGTTCAGCGAATTGCACCGGCACTTGGTCAATCACGAGCTGTCTCCCTGGTTCGGCCATATTGAAGTCCGCGGCACAACGTTGCTCCTGTCTGCGCCGAGTGATATCTACGTTATTCCAGGTCCGCCACCGCCAATCAGCAACGGGCGTCTGCTCGTGATTGAACTGGACAGCGGTGCCCAGCACGACCTGTTCTGGCCACAAGGTGGCGGCCCCTACAGCAATGGCGCCATGCTGGCGGCAGGATTCTTGCAGTCGGTTCCTGCCATCGGAGCGGGCACCCGGCTCACTTACGCCTTGTTGACCTTCCTGTTCGGCGCGATCGTCATCGCTGCAGGTCGCAGCCGATCCTCGGCTCAATAGGACGTCGGGTCCCGCGCAGCGCTAGCCGACGATGTGATCGCGACGGCGAGGTCAAGCCTCTGCGCTGTGGAGACGCTGACTGGGGTTGCGCCGCGCGACCCCCGAGCTACGCCTGACCTGCGAGATGCAAAGCTCCGAGCCCGCTGATACCAGAGCATCAAGTAACTTGGATGGAACGGCAAAGCAGCGCAATCCAAGACGGGGCTGGCCAAACTCGCGTCAGCGCCCCGGATTTCAATTCATCTCATCCGACCTCGCGCTTGGAGCAGGTCGCGCATTGCGGACTAGTGAAGTCGACTCCAGCTCTGAACGGCCCTACTCGAAGCCATTGGCGAACAGCAACACGCCCGCCGCTGCCGGATAGACAAACGCCAGCGCTGCCCGATCGTCGGGCATGAAGGCAGCACCGCGACCATCACCAAATGCGCTCGCGCGCATCGTCGCCACCTGTTCGGGCGCGGTGGCGCTGCCGCAGGTTCCGCTCTGGGCGTCACCGCAGGAATGGCCCAGGCCGATCACATGGCCCATCTCATGCGCCATCACCTCGGCGCCATTTTTGCCCGAATCTACGTCGAAATAGCAGGCGACGCCGTCCTGGACCTGGATGCGGCCCTCGAATGCCTCGTTGTAGGGCTGTCCGTTGGAAATCGTACTGGTTGTGAAGAAACAGGGACCGCCGTTCGCCAGCACGCCGCCCATCCCGCAATTGAACGAACCCGCGATGGCGTTCAGGGGGTCGTTCCACAAGACCGCATGTCCATCGGATGTGCCGTTGTCACAATGAGTGTCCGGCACTGCGATCGTGCCACCGCCGTGGGTGACGGTCAGCTTGCTTCCGGCGTCATTGGTCAGCGCATTCGATGCCACGCTGATCATCGCGAATTCATCCTGCACCATGCCGACCTGGCCGCCCACGGTCGACACCCAGTTCAGCGCGGTGTTGCTATCGAACTGAAACCAGCGCGTGCCGTTGCCGTTGCCGCCCAGGAGCAGATTGAATTTCGCTGAAGCGGTCGGCAATTGTTCCACCGCCAGAAAATAACTGTGGTCAGTCCGCGCCTTGCCGCGCACGTTGTTGCGCAGCCAGGTCTCGAAGCCGTGCGCGTCGCGCGCCTGATGATACTCGGCGTTCCTGCCCGAGCCCTGATCGTCGCCGACACTGAGTGCCCGTGTGTAGTAGCGAAGCGCACCCTGCTCGGCCTCGAAAAACAAACCCAGGGTCAATTGCTCGGGCTGCAGCGTGCCATCACCGCGCTGCCTGGCGAACAGCAGCACCTGCTGACCCTTGCTCAGTGCGGGAATGCCATAGCTGATCTCGCCTATGCCCGATGCCAGCACACCGCCGGGCAGCGCGAAGCGGACACGCTCAGGCAATACCTGACCCTTGAATTGCTCCAATACCTGCAACGCATAAACCGATTCGATTCCAGCCGGTCCGCGCTGCGCTGCCAACACCTCAACCACACGCGCCCTCAGCACCAGCGGCGCGCTATCAACGAGATCGGCGTCGCGCATCATCACATAGCTGAGTGCCGATGCGCCGCTGGAAATCGTGGCAAGTAGAACCAGAAGGAATGCGCCGAACCAGGGTCTTGGGGAATGGTTCATGATCAGCTCCGCAGTGGGCGTGAAGCGGGCGACGCCCGCGAAATTTGTCGCGGAGCATCGTGCCGGTACCGATTCTCCCGCATCCGGGCCCGCTGTCAATTGCATGAACCGGGATCGGGGTGAGTTTTCAACGCAGCCGCGTGCTCTTGCTACTCGTAACCATCGGAGAAAATTC
Organism: Lysobacterales bacterium; assembly: GCA_043738015.1. Lineage (GTDB taxonomy): Bacteria > Pseudomonadota > Gammaproteobacteria > Xanthomonadales > Ahniellaceae > 0-14-3-00-62-12. Next base: position 12,867 of record JAYSZM010000003.1, on the reverse strand, counting down.
GTTCAGAGCGATAGACATGCGGTTCGTTGCCGGCGGTGCCGGTATTGGCACGGAATACTGTGAAGTCGCCGATGCGCACCAGGTGGGCGGGGTTGGAGCTGAGCTCGCTCGCCGCGAGATTGAAGCCGCGGATGGTGCCGGGCGTGCCGGCAAATAGCTCGCGACCAAAATCGCTGGCGCCGAGCGTCAGATTGCCTGCCATCACCAGCTCGCCGTTCGGAAGCAGAACCATTGATTCGGGCGCGATGCCGCGGGTTTCGATCAAGGTGGAGGTGCCCGCGGCGCTGCCGTCGCTGACATGCACGGCACGCGCGCCAGCCTGTGTGGCGATAAAGAAGACGCGACTGGCGTCAGCGACCGGTTCGATCGGAAACGAACCGCTGACACCTGGCTCGAAGTCGAGCACGCGCCCCGTTCCCGCCGCAGTGCCATCGCTGACGCAGGGCTCCATCTGCCCCAGGCCATCGGGGTCGCAGGCATAGAAGACACGCGCGCCGAACGCTGCCGTGTTGCGTGCACGCGGGTTGCCCTGGGGTTCGGGCAGCAGAGCGGTGAGGCTGCCAGCGAAGCCGGGCGCGAGGTCAGGCAGTGGCAGCGTGCCCGCGGCAGCGCCGTCGCTGACAAACAGTTCGACCCCGCGCGCCTGCTGGGCTCCGGCAAACAGCAATTGATTGCCCACGGCGATGCCGCCGCGCAATGCGGTCGACGCGCTGCCTGGCGCGAGATCGGTCACCGGCTCCAAGCCGTCGCCTGCGGCATTCAGGCGCCAGAGTTCCTCGCCATCGCTGCTGCGTATGCCGGCAATGAACAGTGTGCCGTTGGCAGAAATCCATGGTCCGATCAAGCGCGTGACATCCGGCGGCACGGCAAGCTCGACGGTGCCGGCGGCCGTGCCATCGCTGCGAAAAACGCGTTTCAGGAAGGTCAGGCTGGTCGAGGTGCGTGCCAGAAAATAGGCTTGATCACCGTTCACAGCAAAATGCTGAGGCCCGGTGCCAAGGCCATTGTTGCCGGCCAGTGTTTCGGCGAGTTTTACTGTACCGAGCGCCGTGCCATCGGTGATCCAGGGCTCATCACCCGTCGTGCCATCACTACCCGCGAACAGCAGTCGTTCGCCGAAGGCTGCCGTGCGCACCGGATCGCCGAAGTCTGCAGAAAAGTTGGTGTGGACGCCGCTCGCCGTACCTGGCGTCAGATCGATGATCGGCTGCGTACCGGCGATACTGCCGTCGGTGCGCCACAGCTCGTAGCCGGTAGCGGACTGGAACGCAGCGAAGTAGCCGATGCGATGCGAAGCACTCGGCACAACGCGCGACATCAGACTACTGCCGACGGCACTGCCGATATTGGCAAGCCGACCGGTACCGAGCGCACTGCCATCGCTGCGCCAAAGCTCGACATCACCGGTGGCATCGCTGTTGCGCGCCAGCGCCTGGCCGCCGACCTCTGCAAAGAATACGCTGGAAAAGCCACCGATCGGATTGAGAATAAAGGTACCTGCGCTGCTGCCATCGCTGATCGCCAGCCGCGTCTGTGAATCGGCGCTGTTGGTGCTGGTGTAGAACAGGCGTACCCCGAGCGCGGTCGGGGCCACCAGAAAGCCGCTCGGTGTCGTGCTACCGGAGCCGACGAACAGATCGCGCACGCGTCGCGTACCATTGCTGCTGCCATCGCTGCACCAAAGCTCGCTACCGCTGCTGCCATCATTGCCGGCAAAGCAGACCTCGTCGCCGAAACGCACGGTTTCACCCGTTGCGGTAAAGCCGGCGTTGGGTTCAAGCGTGTCGATCAGCGCAGCGTCGGCGCTGCGCAGTCGTCGAGCCGGCGCCGCATCGCGCGCGCTGAAGAGCACGCGACCGTTGAGTTCGGTCAACCCGGTTGGATCGGCACCACCGGCACCGGGCGCGAGGTCGGCGACGATATGCGTACCCGCCACCGTGCCGTCGCTGACCCAGAGTTCGCGCCCGGTTGCCGGCGTAGTCGCGGTAAAGAACACCTGCGCGCCTACCACAGTAAATCGCTGCGGACTGCTGCTGGCGCTGCCAGTGGCGAGATCGCCCAGCGCGATCGTGCCGGCAGCGCTGCCGTCGGTGATGAAGGGCTCGCAGCCACTGGCATCGCTGCCCGGAAAATACACGCGCGCACCGACCACAATCAGACGCTGCGGCAGCCCAGGCAAGGCGCAGTTGCCGAGCGATGCAAGCCGTGTCGCCTCACCACTGGGGCTGACCGCAAAGATTGCGGCGCCAAGCGCATCGATGGCGCTGACCAGAAGTTGCGTGCTGCTCAATGCGATCAAGGGCTCGGCAGAACTGCTGGCTATGCCTGGCATCAACTCAACCGCAATCTGGGTGCCCGCGGGCGAACCATCGCTGACCCATAACTCACTGCCGTGATCCACCGAGTTGGCGCGAAACCAGACGCGCCCATCGAATGCCACCAGACGATCGGGGTTACCCGATCCCTGTCCGGGTTCAATGTCCTTGACCAACACGGCGCTGGCGCCGGAAGACAGCCAGAGTTCACGGCCGCTTTCCGGATGATTGGCGGCAAACAGCACGCGGCCATCGCTCAACGCCGCCGAATCGATGTTGAAGAAGCCGGCCGGAAAGCTCGATATGTCAGGCCCAGCGCCGGTTTCGATATTGGCCAGTCGCTCGATGACCTGTGCGCTCAGGGTTCCCGTGAGCGCCAGCCCAAGCAGTGCAGAGCGCAATCTAAGCATCTCAAGTCCTTGATCCCTTGTTGACTGCATAAACCCCGATTGCCGACGGATTCCGCCAGGAGGCAACGAAGCAGCGGCGTAGCTCGCCAGGACCGATCGGGCGCGCCAAGCCGGGATCATGATGATCAACCTCGGATGTCGAACCCGTTTCTGCGCCCTGGTTCGTTGACCTCCGTATCGAGCGCCGCTCGAATGTCATTCCACTGCACCGCTATCCAAGCAAGAGGCCCCGATGCACCGAATCGCAATCATCCTTGCTCTGCTTGCCAGCACCATGGCGACAGCGAAGAAGGCGCCCGAGCCCAAGGAGTTCCTCGACAAGTCGGTCATTACCTTCCCCAACTCGATCGGCGACTACGCACTGGCCGAAAGCCGCTACGACCCCGAGCACTGGTCCCACGGCGTCACCAGCCTCTGGACCATCAACGCGGCGCCAGACGGCGTACGGCTCAACGTGTTTGTCTACCCAATCGGCCGCGCCGACGAAAAAGACGTGGTGGCGCAGCAGATTGCCGAGGTTGAAGACGGTATGTACCGGGCAGTGGATCAGGGTATTTATGCCGATCTCGTCATTGACAAGCACGAAGCCTTCGCCGTGGTTGCGGCCGAGTCCTTTGTCGTCAAGTCGAGGCAAAAGAATTCCAGCGCCGCACAGGAGGGCAGTGAGGATGCGAAGCCCGACGAGCCGCTCGCGCTGATGCCGAAACCGGAGTTCAGGCTGGAAGCGAAGGACGCCGCCGATCCACTCGCAGCCACGCTTGCGGCGTCGATGCCTGCGGCAAACAATTACGGCCTGCGCCAGTCCTTCCGCTACACATTCAACGACGTGCCAGTGCGCTCGCTCGGCTATGTCTTCTACCGTCACCTGTTTGCTTTCAAGGTGCGCATAACCGCCCCGTTGGACAGCATGGACGACGCCACGTTCGAAGCGCTTGCCGACACCGCCACCCGTACGCTGGTGCCGCGCATCGACGTCAAGAACTACGGACAGTGCGGCAACATCACCGTCTCCGAGTCCGACCCGGACGCCGACGAGGAGACTAATTCGACTGCGATGGCGCAGCAAATGCTGATGGGTATTGCCCGCGTTCGAGCCGACAACTGTGCCTCCGCAGAGGGCAAAAGGTCGGCCGCCTCATCACGCCGAAGCACGCGAATTGAAATCGCATATCCAGCGGGCATCTGGAATTCGGCGGATTGATGCGCGATCGCTCAATTCCTTGATCAGCGAGCAGCGCGATCCCGGGCGGCGCTGGTCCAACTCCGATCGGAGCCGCGGATTTCGATCATTGCAGCCACGCTACTCGCTGACTTCGAGCCCACGCCAATCAGCGAATTGGTGGTCGGATTGCCCCACCTGCCTGCTGGCGGAAGTCAGATCGATCTGCGCGCAGATCAGCCCTCGAAACCATGGCGAAAGAGCACAGCGCTGACACCGTACTCGTGGGCGCCGGCATCCGGGTTGGCGCCGCGTTGATTGCCGTGGAATTCGGTAGCAGCGCTGCGCGTTGGATGGCCTGCGTTGACCATCGGCGAAGTCGGCAACGCAGCAGTCAGATCGTGCGTCGGTACGCCAGCCGCCGCGAACCCCGGAAGGGCGGCTAATGACGAAAGATCAAATCCACTCGCTGCGCGCCAGGCAACCAGGTCTCCTGAGCCTTGTTCCCAATCGCGACCGAAGCCAGTGCTGAAGCCGCAGACGTTGTTGTCTACCGCTGCGTAAGCGCTGGTTGCCAGGTCCATCGAAAGGCAGGCCCAGAACCCGCTGGCAATCGTCGACTGCAGGGCATTGCTGACGATGACATGTCCGGTCCCCTCGCCGCCCAGGCGGATGCCCAGGCTCTCGTTCGCGGTGGTGTAGATGGAATTGTTGCGCACGGTCAGGCGAGTCATCGGCAAGTCGTTGGCGCCGCGTCCGAGCGCAGGTGCCGAGACCCCGTACACGCCGAACGCCTGTGCGTGCTCGATGCGATTGTTCTCGATGATGCAGTCGACACAACTGGACAGCGCGATCGCCGTGTTGCCCACGTTGCGAATGGTGTTTCCGCGCACGACTGCACGGACAAATCCTTCCGCCTCGTCAGTGCCTCCGGCAGTAAGCGAAATGCCCCAGCAGCCTTCTCCGGCGCTACCGATATCTTCATACACGAGGTTGTTCTCGACCAGCAAATCGCTGTGATAGCCATGGGCCACCAGCGAGGTTCCCATGCAGGTGGTGCCACTCCCGACAGAAGACCGGTAGAGCACATTGCGCAGGATCCGGATACCCGTGGTCTGCCCACCGCTTTCCGACAGGTAGAGATTGTGGTCGAAGACATTGGCGCCACCGTTTCCGGAGAACCGATTGTCTGCAATCAGCAGATCGTCGCCAGCACCGAGAAAACCCTGGCCGTGATTGTCAATGATGTCGCTGTCGATCAAGGTCAAACGCTCATTGCGTTCATCGCATTGCGGCAATCCAGCGCAGCTGTTCGATCCCGCCTGATGCACGCCGATCGAAAATCCGCTGATGCGCAGACGTTCCAGCCGCACATCGTCGATGTCGTTGTAGAGCACAAAGGCATAGGCCTCGCCACTGCAGGCCGAGCAGCGAAGATCCAGATCACTGAACCGGTAGCCTTCTTCGTGATCCGGATCACCGCCATCGACAAATTCGAATCCGTGCCCGTTCACCTGCAGTATCCGCGGCCGAGCTTCGTCGCCGCTGGCCCATGGAGCGGTGTAGGCGCCCACGACACAGTTTTGCGCTGCGGTGCAGTTGCTGTTGTTCCACCGGGTTTCGCCTGAAATCGGAAAGGCGCCACCTCGGCAAAACTGCAGCTGATCACCCGCAGCCAACGTGCCAAAGGCATCCTGGGCGCGGTCGTAGCTTCTCCAGGCGGTCGCGGGGGTGGTGCCGTTTGCCGTGTCATTGCCGATCTGACATTGCGCATCGGCACCGCTGGCGCAATCGCAGGCATAGTAGTTGGCGGCAGCGACTGGCTGCGACAACGTCATGACGGCAGAGACGCAAAGGAACATAAACAGCACCCGCAACGGGTGCATTCGAGAAGTCAGTGTCACGGCAATCCCCCGATACGAATCCGCACGCCTGGAGCCCATTCAAACAGTCTGACCTTCCAATGAATGGTGCAACGTGACGCGCTTCAAGGATTACAAGATCCGGGACAAGCGTGGACAGTCAAGTCCGTAGTTGGCGCATTGGCTTGAGGCCGCGACTGCGTGGGCGATTGGCGATCCGTTGCTGTCGCGGTGCCACTCCCAATCCGCCATAGAGGTTGTTCCCCCAGCACTTGACGGCGCCGCCCACAACCACGGCACGGCTGAAACCGTACCCCGTAGCCAGCGCCTGAATATCACTGACCGTGTTGATGGAGATCGCCGTGGCGGCATTGGTGGTGGTTCCGTTGCCGAATTGACCCACGAGATTGTTTCCCCAGCACTTGACCGAGCCGTTCGCAATGATCGCGCAGGTAGGGCTCTGTCCGGGGTTCAATCCCCTTGCCGGCTGAATGGCCGCTGGGTGCGGTGGCGAACCGACAGAGGTCGTTGCGCGTTGAACAATCGAGCTTCCTCGCGAACGTGCCGTCGGGCGCTGAAGACGGGGAAATTACTCAGGCGGCACCAATGGCCACAACTGTTCCCGCCACCGATGTCGCCGCGAGGCCGGCGGATCACGACGGTTTTCGGGAGTACCGACGTCAGGAGACCTTGCTGAAAACTGGCGCGCTGCAGGACGCGATCTTCAACAGCGCGAATTTTTCCAGCATCGCGACCGACGCCGACGGTGTAATCCAGATCTTCAACGTCGGCGCCGAACGCATGCTCGGCTACACCGCGGCCGAAGTGATGAACAAGATCACCCCGGCCGACATCTCTGATCCGAGCGAGGTGATCGCGCGCGCCGAGGCGCTGAGCCTGGAACTCGGCACCCCGATCGCGCCCGGTTTCGAGGCGCTCGTGTTCAAGGCCTCGCGCGGCATCGAGGACATCTATCAACTGACCTACATCCGCAAGGACGGCAGCCGCTTCCCGGCCATCGTCTCGGTGACCGCGTTGCGCGACGCCCAGGACGCGATCATTGGCTATCTGCTGATCGGCACCGACAACACGGCGCGCAAGCAGGCCGAGGAAGCGTTGATCAAGGCTGGCGCACTGCAGAATGCGATCTTCAACAGTGCAAACTTCTCGAGTATCGCGACCGACGCGAACGGCGTGATCCAGATCTTCAACGTCGGCGCCGAGCGCATGCTCGGCTACACCGCGGCCGAGGTGATGAACAAGATCACGCCGGCCGATATTTCCGATCCACAGGAAGTGATCGCGCGCGCCGAAGCGCTCAGCATGGAGCTCGGCACGCAGATCACTCCGGGATTCGAGGCGCTCGTGTTCAAGGCTTCGCGCGGCATCGAAGACATCTACGAACTCACCTACATCCGCAAGGACGGCAGCCGCTTCGCTGCCATCGTCTCGGTGACCGCGCTGCGCGATGCCCAGGGCACGATCATCGGCTATCTGCTGATCGGCACCGACAACACCGCCCGCAAGCAGGTCGAGGCCGCACAGGCACTGCTCGACCAGCGACTGCGCGACCAGCAGTTCTATACCCGCTCGTTGATCGAGTCGAACATCGACGCGCTGATGACGACGAACCCCCAAGGCATCATCTCGGACGTGAACCAGCAGATGATCGCGCTGACCGGGCGCACCCGCGACGAATTGATCGGTGCGCCGTGCCGCAACTTCTTCACCGATCCGGTGCGCGCCGACGCAGCGATCAAGCGCGTGCTGACCGAGAACAAGGTCAGCAACTACGAATTGACGGTGCGCGCGCAGAACGGCGTCGAGACCGTCGTCTCCTACAACGCCGCGACCTTTCACGATCGCGACCGGACGCTGCAGGGCGTGTTCGCAGCAGCGCGCGACGTCACCGAGCGCAAGCGCTTCGAACTGACTTTGCAGGAAAAAAATATCGAGCTCGAACACGCGAGCCGCATGAAGTCCGAGTTCCTGGCGACGATGTCACACGAGCTGCGCACACCGTTGAACGCGATCATCGGCTTCTCGGAAGCGCTCAAAGACGGTCTGATGGGCGAGATGAGCGTCATCCAGCACGAGTACATCGGCGACATCTTCACCAGCGGCCAACATCTGTTGTCGCTGATCAACGACATTCTGGACCTGTCCAAGGTCGAAGCCGGCATGATGGCGCTCGAGCTGGAAGCGGTCGACATCCACAGCCTGCTCGCGAACAGCCTGTCGATCGTGCGCGAAAAGGCAGCGGCGCAGCGCATCGAACTTGAACTCGATGCCGCCGCGGATCTCGGTGTGCTGCAATTGGATATGCGCAAGACCAAGCAGATCGTCTACAACCTGCTGTCGAACGCGGTCAAATTCAGCGCTCATGGCGGACGCGTGATCCTGCGAGCACGCCGTGTGCCACGCGCAGTCGTGGGCACGGTGTCGGATTCCTGGCCGGCGCACGGCTTCGCCCTCGCCGATAGCCAGTTCGACGAGTTTCTCGAGCTCTGCGTCATCGACGGCGGCATTGGCATCTCCGAGGCGGACATGCAGAAGCTGTTCATGGCCTTCAGCCAGATCGACAGCAGTCTGGCACGGAAATTCGAGGGCACCGGACTTGGCCTGGCGATGGTCAAGCAACTGGTCGAGTTGCATGGTGGTGCGGTCGCGGTCGCGAGTGCCGAAGGCAAAGGCGCGCGCTTTGCCGCCTGGCTGCCTGTGCGCACCGCGGCGCAGGTAACGGACGCCGTCCCGCCGTCTACCGCCACAGTGCTGGAACCTGCGCCCGTCGCCGGTGCGCGCTATGCGCTGCTGGTCGAGGATGATGACCACACCGCAGATCTGGTCGGTCTGTTGCTCGAAGGCGAAGGCTTTGTTGTGGTGCGGGCGGCGACCGCTGCCGCGGCGCTGTTGATTGCACCGCTGCAACCGCTGAGCCTGATCACACTCGATCTGGAGTTGCCCGGCACCGACAGCTGGGATTTCATCCTGCGCATTCGCAAAAGTGGCGCGCTGGCGCATGTACCGGTGGTGATGATCGCCAGCTCCGCGGACAACAATCTGGCGATGAACGGCGGCGCATCGGCGGTGCTGCAGAAGCCGATCAGCCGCAGCCAGCTCAAGGTTTCGCTGGCCAATCTTGGACTGGGGCCGGTTGCCGAACGCACGCACAAGGTGCTCGTCGTCGACGATGACCCGAAGGCAGTTGAGCTGATCTCACGGTTCCTGCAGCCACCGGCCTATGCCGTGGCGCGCGCCTATGGTGGCAGCGAGGCGATCACGCTGGCACAGCGCCTGCAGCCGGACCTGATCCTGCTCGATCTGATGATGCCTGGCGTCAGCGGTTTCGATGTGGTCGAAGCACTGCAACGCATCCCGGCGACTGCGAGCATTCCGATCCTGGTGGTCACCGCAAAGCGAATCACGGCCGCTGATCGCGAGACCTTCGCCAGCCATTCCGACAAGCTCATCCGCGTCGTCGAGAAGCTGTCTTTCAACAGAGAGCGCTTCCTTGCCGAAGTCCGTCGCGCCCTGCTGCCGCTCAGCGAGAACCGCTGATGGCGCGTGTGCTGATCATCGAAGACAACCCGGCAAACATGAAACTCTCCTGCCTGCTGCTGCGCCACGCCACCCACGACGTGCTGTGCGCGGTCGACGCCGAAACCGGCCTGACGTTGGCGCGCACCGACCAGCCGGACCTGATCCTGATGGACATGCAATTGCCTGGCATGGACGGATTGGCAGCGACGGCCTTGTTGAAAAAGGATCCGTTGACCGCAGCGATCCCGGTAATCGCGCTGACCGCGCTCGCGATGAAGGCGGACCAGGACAGATGCCAGGCGGCCGGTTGCGACGGCTACATCGCCAAGCCGTTGCGCTATCAGGAGCTGTATGCCGCGATCAACGACTTGCTCGTCCCCGCTGGCGCGGCGGGTGCTGACGCGACACCCACGCCGGCTAGGCCGTGGGCATATGCTCCTGCGCCGGAAACGGAACCGACCACGGTGCGGCCGGACAAAGTTTTGCTCGATCAGAAGCTGATCCTGGTCGCCGAAGACAACGAGATCAACCAGAAACTGATCTTGCGCCAGTTGGCCTTGCTCGGGTTCGCGGGAAAGGTGGCGAGCAATGGCCGCGTCGCGTTGGAACTCTGGCAAACCGGGCACTACGCTTTGTTGTTGACCGATCTGCAGATGCCAGAACTGAATGGCCATGCGCTGGCGACTGCGATCCGCGCGCAGGAGCAGGGCAAAGTGCGCATTCCGATCATCGCCCTGACCGCAAATATCCGCTCCAGCGAAGCGGAGCGATGCCGGCTCGCTGGCATGGACGATTGCCTGGGCAAACCGCTGCAACTGGCCGAGCTCAAAGCCGCCTTGGCCGTCTGGTTGCCCGCGCCGGCCGGTGCGGTGCAATCCCAGAATGGCAACGCGGTCTCGGCAACGGTTGTGCCGGTGCTTGATCTGAGCGTGCTGGAAAGCGCGGTCGGCCGTGACCCGGCAGTGATTCTCGGATTTCTGATCGATTTTCGCAGCTGTCTTCAAACGCTGGCTGCGGAACTCATAGCAGCCTGCGCGGCCGGGAACGCGCAACTGAGCGACGAGCTCGCGCACAAGCTGAAGTCGCCGGCACGCGCAGTCGGCGCAAGCGAACTGGGCAACCTGTGCGCGCGCGTTGAGGTGGCCGGTCAGCCCGACAGCGTGGAGTTACTGCGGTCATTGGTCCCGATGTTCCAGCAGGAGGTCGACAACGTGAATGCGGCCCTGGACGCGTTCGTCGCGGCTTCTGAGCATCGCCCCTTTCACTACTGAGCCATCCCGCCATGAAGCGCGCATCACCTCGAATCATGTTGCTCGACGACGAACCCTTCACGCTGCGGCTGCTTGCGCACATGCTGGACGGGCTCGGTCATCCATCGGTGACTTGCTGCGAGCATGGCGCCGCGGCGCTGGCCACGCTCGCTACCCCGGCGCCACCGAATCTGATCCTGCTCGACTTGAACATGCCGCAGATGGACGGCATCGAATTCGTGCGCAAACTCGTTGAGCAACACTATCTTGGCAGTCTCGTGCTGGTCAGCGGCGAAGACGAACGCATGCTGCAGATGGCCGAGCGTCTGGTCCAGGCGCACCACATCCCCGTGCTCGGGCATCTGAACAAACCGGTCACGCTTGCCGCCCTCAAGGCAGTGCTCGAACTGTGGCAGCCGCCGCAGCCCGTCAAGGCAGCGCCGCGCCGCAGCTACCCCATTGAGGAATTGGCCGCTGCAATCGCCAACGGCGAGCTGGTCCTCCATTACCAGCCCAAGGTCGCGGTCAGCAGCGGCGCTGTCGTCGGCGTCGAAGCATTGGTCCGCTGGCGCCATCCGCGCGACGGGCTACTGCCGCCAGTCCTGTTCATCGGCATGGCCGAGCGCCACGGCCTGATCGACGACTTGACCCGCTTCGTGTTGACCAGCGCATTGGCACAGGCAGGAGTCTGGCAGAGCGCCGGACTGAAGCTGAGTGTCGCGGTGAATGTGTCGATGCGCAATCTGGCATCGGTGAGTTTCGTCGACTTCATCGTCGCGGCGGCGCACGCGGCGGCTGTGCCCGCGGAGGACATCATCATCGAAGTCACTGAGAGTTGCCTGATCCACGATCAGCGTGCGCCACTCGAGATTTTGATGCGGCTGCGACTGAAACGATTTCGGCTGTCGATCGATGACTTCGGCACCGGGCATTCGTCGCTGACCCAGGTGCACGACATACCGTTCGACGAGCTCAAGATCGATCGCAGCTTCGTGCACGGCGCCGCGCATGACGAGACCGCCCGCGCGATGATGCACGCGAGTCTCGGGCTTGGTCGACAACTGGACATGGAAGTCGTCGCCGAAGGTGTCGAAGATCGCGAGGACTGGAATCTGGTGCGGACGATGGGCTGCGATCTGGCCCAGGGCTTTTACATCGCGCGCGCAATGTCAGCCGACGCGGTGGCGCCCTGGATCGACACCTGGAATGCCGGCGCGTCTGCACGTGGCATGGAGCACCGGCGGGTCGTGAAAGGCGTGCTCGATGATCAGGGTGAAGTGGACGTCGCACGGACACGCCAGACCACATTGCCCACGTCGTCGGCGACGAGCAAGGCGCCGTCCTGAGCGAGCGCGACGCCGACCGGACGACCACGCGCATTGCCGTCAGCGTCGAGAAATCCGGTGAGCACGTCGAGCGGTAGTTCCGTCGCCGGCCGGCCATCAGAGAAAGGCACGAAGATCACCTTGTAGCCGCTGTGCGGTTGCCGATTCCACGAACCGTGCTGGCCGATGAACATGCCGCTCGCAAAGCGCGCGGGCAGCGTGGTTCCGGCGGAATGCGCGAGGCCCAATGATGCGGTGTGCGGTCCGAGCGCGTAGTCCGGAACCCGAGCACTGGCAACGAGATCGGGACGCTGCGGTTTCATGCGGGTGTCGACATGTTGCCCGTAATAGCTGTAGGGCCAACCGTAGAAGTCGCCATCGCGCACGGAGGTCAGATAGTCCGGCACCAGGTCGCTGCCAAGTTCATCGCGTTCGTTCACGACCGTCCACAACACGCCGGTTTCCGGTTCGAACGCCATGCCGTTTGGATTGCGCAGGCCCGACGCGAACAGCCGCTGCGTGCCACTGGCGATATCCACTTCCCAAATTGCGGCGCGCCCGGCTTCGAGTGCGATGCCGCGTTCGCCCACATTGCTGTTGGAGCCGACGGTCACGTACAGCCGCCGTCCATCGGGGCTGGCGATCAGACTTTTGGTCCAGTGGTGATTGATGGTGCCGGCCGGAAGATCCACAATCTTGACCCCAGGCGTGTCGATGTTCCTGCTCCCGGTCGTGTAGGCGTAGCGCACGATGGCATCGGTGTTGGCGACGTAGAGCTGGTCGCCGACCAGGGCCATGCCGAACGGAGAATTCAGGCCCGTGAGTAGCACGGTGCGCATCTCGGCGATGCCATCGCCATCGAGGTCACGCAACAAACAGATGCGATTCGCGCTCGGCACCGCGGCACCTGCGCGTTTCATCGCGCGTCCCTTGATCCAGCCCTTGAGGCCGCCGCCCTTGTCGGGCCTCGGCGGTGCGTTGCTTTCGGCGACGAGCACGTCACCAT
>JAYSZM010000002.1:0-70740 GCA_043738015.1 Lysobacterales bacterium | reverse complement strand
TGCGCGTTTCATCGCGCGTCCCTTGATCCAGCCCTTGAGGCCGCCGCCCTTGTCGGGCCTCGGCGGTGCGTTGCTTTCGGCGACGAGCACGTCACCATTCGGTAATACATGCAGCCAACGCGGATGGTCGAGCTCGCGCGCGAACGCGTTCACCTCCAGGCCTGCGGCAGCCTGAGGCAACTCGCCCTTTGCCCAGCCAGTGGCCGGGGCGATGTTGACGGTGGGAATCAGCCGCCGCACCGGTGCCGGCAGCGTCGGTTTGGTGCCAATGCCGGCGTCGACTGGCAAGGTCGCGACTTCGCTGCATGCCGCAAGCGCGCCGAGCAACACGGCCGTCGCGAATTTCATCAGTGCCAGCATGGCGTGCGTGTCCAGGTTGCTTATGCGAGCGCTCATGGCGTGGCCTGCGCACGCATCTCAGCGACGCTGCCGAACGCGGACAGGCTGAGCAAAGCGATGGTCGCGACCGCGATCCACGACTGCGAATCGTGTAGTTGCTCCGCGCCGTAGACCATTGCGACGAGGAAGATCAGCGCGCTGATGAGATAGATCAGGAAGCTCATGAGTTGCTCCTCGCCGTGGCGATACGGCTCGGCCGGATCGAGTGGCACACAGGCTGCGTGCTCCTGCGCAGAGTCTGGCCGGTACGCCGCCCTCAGGTCGGTGCGCTCTCACACGCTGCACCGACGCCGGCCTCAGTCGCTGGCGCGGGCTCATTCCCTCATCGGTGGCTAAGTTCAGATCCTTGGCTTGAACTGCCGAGTCAGCGTGGCTTGGGCTTTCTTGCGGCCTGCTTGTCGGCGCGTCGTTCCTTGCGCTCCTGGTGGTCCACGGGGAGCGAGCCATCCTTGAAGCGCTGCTTGCGCTCGGCCTTGAGTGCGGCCTGCTGTGCCGCCGCCTGATCCATCTCGAGCTGTTCGTGCTCGATCATGGCCGGTGTCTCCATGCTGATCCGGCCGAGTTTTCCGCTGCGGAACTCCTTGACCAGCAGCTCGCATATCTTGTGCATGTTGAGCTTGCCGCCGGCACCGATCGCGCCGCGCTTGAGCGCCGCCATTTCAAGAAAGGCGTCTTCAGTGGCGGGCATGGCATCCAGTTTGAAACGCTCCTTGAGCAGTTCGGGATAGTGGCGCAGCAGAAATTCCGCAGCGAAATAGCCGACGTCGTCGTAATCCATCGCCGTATCCCTGATCGCGCCGGTGGCGGCAAGGCGATAGCTGGCGGCCGGGTTTTCGACCTTTGGCCACAGGATGCCCGGCGTATCGAACAGCGTGATGCCGCTGCCGAGATTGATGCGTTGCTGGGCCTTGGTGACCGCCGGCTCATTGCCGGTCTTGGCGATCGTACGCCCAGCGAGAATATTGATCAGGGTCGATTTGCCAACATTGGGAATGCCGACCACCATGGCATGAATGGGGTTTTTGCTCGGGTCCCGCTGCGGCAGCATCGCCCGACACAGCCCCAGCAACGACTTGATGCCTTCCGGTTGATCGGTTCGGGTCGGAAATGTTTTCACATTGCGTTGCTGCTCAAATTGCGTCTGCCAAAGTGCCGTGACCTCGGGATCGGCGAGGTCGGACTTGCTCAATACCTTGATGCAGGGCGTGTCGCCACGCAGGCGGGCAATGGCGGGGTTCTCACTCGAACTGGGAATGCGTGCATCCAGAATCTCGATCAGCAGATCGACCTGCGGCAGCAGCTCAATCATGTCCTTTTGGGCCTTGTGCATATGCCCGGGGTACCAGTGGATCGTCATTGCATGGGTCCTTGAAGGAGTGCGCCACTGCTGCCCGATGCAGCGCCAATCACGCGCTGAAGCCGGCCGGCAAATCAGCCGAGGAGGTCAGGCTGGACAATGCGGTCAGACAGGATCGTACGGCGGTTCCCCGGATTTTGACAGGAATTGCTCGCCCGTCCCGTGCGGACGCGTATTTGTAGGGCAAATCTGTGAGATGCCATCTAAACACCGCCGCGAATTCAACACGGCATCTGGCAGAGATGCCCTACAGAAAGGCGCCTGTCTTTCTGGTGCTGGTTTGCTGCGAATGGCCCCGTGTTCGGGCTTTCGTCGTTTCGGGCACTACGGGACGTGGCACGGTGCCACGCTCGTTAGCGAGGTGCATGCCATGTCATTCGTTCATTGTTACTCCACTGGCTGGGCGCGGACCCTGGTCTGCGTCGCCGCCATGGTGCTGATCTGCACGGCGATGCCATCCGCCCTGGCCGGGACCATCCAGGCGGGCGCGCCCTTCTCGGGCCAGTGTTCCCTGCGCTCGGCCATCCAGACTGCGAACACCAATGTGCAGACCGGAGGCTGCGGTCGCAATGGCAGCGGCGAACCCGACATCATTCAACTCCAGGCTGGCGCGTATGTCGTAGAAAATGGGCTGTTGCCGCCATACATAGATGAAGATGCCAATGTCAAAGGTGACTACGACATCACCAGCGGCATCGTGCTGCAAGGTGTCAGTCCGGAACGAACCGCGATCGAAGCCGCGCCTCTGGACCGACTGTTCGATGTCCATTCCGGCGGATCGCTGACCCTGCAGGACGTTACCGTTTACAGCGGCAATGTGAGTGCGACCGCCGCGCCCAATGGCGGTGCAATCCGGAAAAATGCTGGCGCTGCTTTGACACTTGCGCGTGTGCTGATTCACGGCGGCACGGCGACCCGTGGCGGTGCGATCTACGCCGACATGCAAACCGGCGCGATGATCCTCGGCGACGTCACCATTACCGGTGCCTTTGCCAGCAGTTTCGGCGGCGCCGTTGCGTCGGTCGGGTCTGGTACGCCGGCATTGTCGACGCTGACCAATGTCACCTTGAGCGGCAATACCGCGCTCGGCGGCAGCGCGATTTATCTTTCTGCGGCGCCGCTGCGACTGCTCAGCTCGACGATCGCATTCAATCGCACCACCGGGAGCCAGGGCGCGCTCTACTACAGCGGCACTGCACCCGCGAAAACGGTGGAGATATCCAATTCGATCCTGACCGAAAACACGCGCGGTACCGGTGCCGGCGCTGACATCTCATGCAGCAGCGCCGTTCAACTCGCCTTGCGCACGCATACCCTGATGAGCAATGTCGCAACCTGTACCTTCCAAACCACAACCGCACCGCCATCCGGTACGGCTGCGCGACTGCTGCCCCTGTTCGATCATGGCGGCGGCATTCCAGTGCATACGTTTGCTTCCGGAGGCGCGGCTGCGAACGCGGGGTTCTTCGGGTCACTGGGCTGTCCTGCTGCCGATGCGCGTGGCGTTGCGCGCGCCAATCCTTGCGAAATCGGTGCCTACGAGGCGGGGCTGGACCTGGTGATCAATTCCACCGCGGACCTGCCCGACCTGACGCCGGGCGACGGCCTGTGTCGCGCGAGCGGAAATGTCTGCACCTTGCGGGCGGCCAGCATGGAGGCCAATGCCACCGGCGGTCGCTGGTTTGTGGCGTTGCCAGCGGGCACCTATGCGTTGAATCAGCCGACCACCAATGTCGACGATCTCGGCGGCGATCTGGACTTCAAACCCAATAGCGAAAGCACGCCACCGCTGGCCTTCACCCTGCTTGGCCTCGGCAATCCGGGCAACACGCACATCGTTGGCAATGGCAGCGACCGGGTGCTCGAAGTGCGCGGGCGCTACGACATCGAAAATTCGGGGCGCTACTACCAGCGCAACATCAGCTTCGCGGTGTTCAACGTCACCGTGCGTGGCGGCAACCTGAGCACAGACAATTACCGGGTGGACCTTGATCGGGAGCCGGTCGCGGGTGGTGGCATCAATGTCATTGGCGGGCACACGCTGTTCCACAATATCGTGGTGCGCGACAATCAACTGCGCTATATCGACGACGATCCCGAGTCGCCCTTCAATTCAGCGCGTGGTGCCGGCGTCAACATCGATGTATCGGGTTGGGACGCCGAATATCACCGGTACATCAGCAGCGCCCGCTTCGATCACTTCGCCGTGATCGACAACATCGGACTGATCACGCCCGACACCTTTTCGGTTGGCGGCGGCGGCATGGCGGTACGCGGTACCACCAGCGATGAGCCCGGCATTGGTGGACAGGCCGTTCTGATCAACGGCACGATCGCCGGCAATGAGGCCTACTCGTACTCAGGCCTGTCGGCCAATGATGTCCACAGTTCGTTCCTGACCATCCATGACAATCACGTCATGGAAACCTTTCATCCGAGTGCTGGCGCGGCCGTCGTATCGTCGGGTTCCCGCGGGTCCATGCGCAATTCCGTCATCGCAGGCAATCTGTTCGCAGGTCAACCTCGTGATTGCGCCGGCACGATGAATACGCTGGGTCACGTTCTGGTCGGCAATGCTGTGGATTGTGTACTCAGCGGCGACACCACGGGCAATCAAACGAATGTCGATCCCTTGCTCGGGCCGCGCCTGGTCAACGCCTTCGGCATGGCGTTCCACCGCGCATCGTCGCTCAGCACCGCGATCGACGTGATTCCCGCAAGTCGCTGCGCCGATCAAGGCAGCTTTGGTGTCTCCAGCGATGCCCTCGGCGCCGTCAGGCCGTGGATCGAAGACCCGCGTTGTGACATCGGTGCCGTCGAGGGCGCGGCACTGACCGACCTGCTATTTGCCAGCGGGTTCGAGAATTGATCCCGCCTCCGTAGCCCGGCAGGAAAGCGCGTCTCCTTGTATGGCATCTCTGCGAGATGCCATCTCTACACGGCAACGAATTCAATGCGGAATCTCACCGAGATGCCCTGCAGCGGTCGCGACGACGAGAGCGACTTCGACGGTGTCGATACGCCAACGTCGGCGACCGGTGCTCGATAGCGCGGTTTCGGGCATTCCATGTGATCCCCAGCTGAACGAGTCCCGCCGGTGGCGACGGAACTGGCCCAATCCCGGCGTTGAAGTGACTGAGGCAACAAGGCCTCGGCCTAAGACTAAGGAAAGATCATGAGCAAGAAGACCTATTGGATTACTGGCGCACTGGTGCTCGCCCTGGCTGGCGTCGGCGCGGCGCAGGCGAACGGCGATCGCGGTTACGGCCACGGCAGTCACGGTGGTCACGGCGCAGAGGCGCAGAAGCAGGCGGATACCGATGGCGACGGCGTCGTCACGGTTGCCGAGGTGCAGGCGAAGATTCTGCAGCGCGCGGTCAGCATCGACGCCAACAAGGACGGCAGCATCACCGCGGCAGAAATGGACGCCCATCGCGAACAGATGCGTGCCGAGCGACGCGCCGGCCGCCTCGCCAAGCTGGATGCCGACAAGAATGGCAGCATCAGTGTCGAGGAGTTCGTGGCGGCGAAGTCGGAGCGCGCAGCGCGAATGGATCGCAATGCGGATGGCGTGATCGACAGCAACGACCATCGAGGTCGCGGCGGCCACCGCAACGATCGGCAGAAGTAACACCGGTGCGGGGTGTCGATCCTTCGGCACCCCGCATACGCCATGATGTCCATCACCGTGCGTGACTGAGTGCCCACTGGATGCCTGTTGCTGTCAGCGACCGCGATGCCGATCCCGACCTGCCGGTTCTGCAGCGCATCGCCAGCGGTGATAGCGCTGCCTGCAGTCTGCTGGTCGATCGACATCTGCAGCGCATGCACGCCTTGGCAACGCGGATGCTGGGTAGCGCTGCGGATGCCGATGAAGTCTGCCAGGACGCCTTTGTCCGGGCCTGGCGCCAGGCATCAGAGTGGAAGCCCGGTGCGGCACGCTTTTCCAGTTGGCTGCATCAAGTGGTGTTGAATCTGAGCCGTGATCGGCTGCGCAGCAGACGCGAGTCGGTGCCGCTCGAGCAATTGCCCGAGGGCGCGCATGAGGACACCCCCGAGCAGGCGCAGGGCGAGCTCGATCGCAGTCTGATGATTCGACGGGCCATGGATCAACTGCCGCCGCGGCAGCGCGAGGCGCTGCTGCTGTGTCATTTTCAGGGCTTGACCAATATCGAAGCGGCCGCCGCGCTGGAGTTGTCGGTGGACGCGCTGGAATCGCTGTTGGCCCGCGCGCGCCGGGGACTGCGCGACGTTCTGCAGGCAGACACCGCAGAGTATTCTGGAGTGCAACAATGAGCAGCATGAATCAGGCCCGCCTGAGCGAACTACTCGACGCCTACGGCAACAATCCCCTGCGCTGGCCCGAAGCGGAGCGCGCCGCGGCATTGCAGCTACTGGCCAGCTCCGCCGAGGCCCGCGCCCTGCGCGATCACGCGGCGCTTCTGGATGCCAGTCTGGATCAGTTCGAGGTCGCCCCGGCCAGCGCACAGCTGCGCGCCCGCATTCTGCGCAGCTACCCACCGACACCGATCGGCTGGCGTGTCTGGTTGGCCGAACTCTGGCAGGAGCTGGGTGGTTGGCGCATGGTGACGCCGGCGTTTGCCGCCAGTCTCTTCCTCGGCGCGATGTTGCCGAGCCTCATGGAACAGTCCACCACGGATCTGCCGGACGAGGATCTGATCGCCGCCGTGCAATTCATCGACGATGACTTCGGAGCGCAGCCATGAACGCCCTGCCCAAACGCTATCGCTGGCTGTTGCTGCTCTCGCTGGCACTCAACATCGGTGTGGTAACGGCGCTGGTCGCGCATCACTGGCATGGCCACGAACGCCACGGTTCCGCGGAGCGTCGCTGGTCACGCCTACCCGATTCGCGGCAACTGGCACGCGTACTGGAAGATGCCGATCGCCGCATCCTGCGCGAGGTTCTTGAGCGCCATCACGAACAGATCGGCGGCCAGTATCGACCGCTCGGCGATGCCCGTCGCGAAGTCGCCCAGGCGTTGCGCGCCGATCCCTTCGATCCTGATGCACTGAATCAGGCCTTCGCCAGCATGCGCCGCAACGAAGGCGCCATGGGCGAGGCCATGAATGCCTTCATGCTCGATCTCGCCACCCGAATCAGCGCCGATGGCCGTCAACGTATCGCTGACCGGATGCAGCGCGGCCGACGTGGTCGGGGGGCTGAGCGGGGCAAGGCGCGCGAGGCAAAAGATCAGGCGCCTGAAGCGGATGCGCAGCCGGAACCCGCAGAGAGATAACGCGTAGCCCGGATGGAGCCGCGAAGCAGCGCAATTCGGGGCTGTGCATTGAAAAGCCGGTGGATCGGGACACCCAATAAATGCAGTTTCAGTGGAGTCAACTATTGGGTGTTCAGTTCTGGCGGACCCGTTTGAGATCCCCGAACTGGCCCGGTCCCGCCTGTTCCGGCGGTGTCTACTTCACCCCCGGCGCGGAGCTTGGCCCCTTCCAGAGGATTTCGCCGTATTGAATGACACCATCCTTCTGGAGATGTGTCATGCACAAACTGTTCCCGATGTTGAGTCTCTCCCTCGCACTGGCCGTGTGCGCAAGCGCGCAGGCGGCTACCTACCGGCCGACCCGCTTTGACGATCCGGCACCCAATGGCTGCCTGTTGCTGGATTGCTCGCTGCGCGAAGCGGTGATCGCGGCCAGCGCGACTGCGGCGGTTGATCGTATCGAGTTGAAATCGGGAACCTACTATCTGACGCGTACGGTACCGCCCTACGACGGCGCACCGGAAACGGGCGCGCTCAAGATCTACGGTGATCTCACCGTTGTGGGCACCGGCGCGGCTACCACGACGGTGATGTGGAAGCCGACCAACAGCGGGCACTCGGTGTTTTCCAACTCAAGCACAGCGCAACAGACGCCCACGCGCCTGACGCTGATCGGACAGACGGTTCGACGGGGCCGGATGAGCTGCATCTTCCTCAACGGCAACTCCGCGCTGACGCTGGATTCCACCGTGGTCGAGGAATGCAGTTTCACCAACGGCTCCGGCGGTGCGGTGTATCTCGCTACCGGCACGCTGACGCTCAACCGCGCCGTGCTGCGCAACAACAGCGCCGCCTACGGTGGCGCACTCGCATTGAACACGGTCGACATGGTCAGCACGAACAGCGAGATCAGCGGCAATACCGCCAGCAGCTCGGGCGGCGCGATCAGCACCTTCGGCTTTGATTGGCTCTCCTCGGTGGTCTGGGTGGCGCAGAGCACGGTGGTTCGCGGCAACCAGGCCGCCGTCGACGGTGGCGCGATCGCGATACGCGGCCAGGCGATGATCGATGTGTCGTCACCCCCCGGCAGCAAGCGCCTGGACATCTCGGACAATATTGCTGGCGGGCGTGGCGGTGCGATCAGCATAAGCACACCGATCGGCGTACCGCCTGCGAGCGTGATCGAGCGCGTGCGCATCCGCGGCAACGTCGCCGCCAGTGGTGGTGGCGTCCACGCCAAGGTTCCGGTCCTGATCACCGATAGCGAGATCGTCGACAACATCGCGAGCACAGGCGACGGCGGCGGGCTCGCGTTCGAGCCCTCGCACGTGGGCGGGTTCCAGGATATCTATCGGCTCAGCCTGCACGGCAATCTGGCGGCGTCCGGCGGTGGTGGTGCGATTGCATCCGGATGCAGCTTCGTGCGTGGCTTCGACCTATCGATCGACGGCAACGCGGCGCAGAGTGGGCGCGGCCAGGCAATCGACGTGTTGGGCAATGGCATTTTTCGCCACATGAGCGTGGTCGGCAATGGCTCGAACGCTCCCGCTGTGCTCAAGCGCAGCAGCGCCGACTGCGCCGGACGGACGGCGTACCTGGCCAACAGCATCATCGCCGGAGCCTGCTCCGTGGCCATCGCAGGAGAACTGGTCAGCGAAGGCGGAAACCAGTACGGCCCGACTGCAGTCGCCTGTCCGACACTGGCCGGCCTCGATCAGCAGCAGAGTTCAGACGCAGTCTTCGGCCTCAGCTGGGCCAACTACGGTGGCGGCTTCAATGTGCTGGGCTGGCCCGCCGGCAGCGCCGTGCCCCAGCGCGATTTCGGGCGCGTCGAGCATTGCAGCGCGACCGACGTGCGCGACTTCCTGCGCGGAGAATCGAGCTGCGACGCCGGGGCATTCGAGGAGCAGTAGCGGAAGCGGTCGAGCTGACAACCGAGCAACTGCAGCGGCATGGTGAAGGCGATCGCGGCGATCAGATCGCCGCGTGGGCGCGTTCGATCAGGGTTTCCTGGCGCTGGGTTGCCGCAGAATCGGACCCGCCTCGCGCAGTACGGTGAGGCTACAACTCCTTGCGCGTTTCGATCAGGAACTGCACCTTGTCGATATCGCTGCCACCGTCGAGGGGAAACGCCACATCGATGTGGATGACGCTGCCCAGACCCGAGCGGCTGTTGCCCAGCCGCAACCCGAAGCCGATATCCTTCAACACGCCGAGGTTGGGCGTATCCAGCGCATCCTTGCCCCAGGTACGGCCGGCATCGAAAAACACTGCTCCCCCAACATGGAACAGACGGAAGGGATACCATTTGGAGAAGTAGCGCTGCTCAACGGTGAAGCGCGCACTCTTGTTGCCGCCCTGGTAACTGAGCGGATAGCCGCGCAGACCATTGTCGCCGCCCAACGTCAGCTGATGATCCAGATCGAGCGCATCACCATAGGCAAGGTTTGCGCTGGCAAAAAACAGCCAGTGATCGCTCTGTTCGAAGTAGTAGCGCGTCGTGCTTTCGAGGAGCACGTCGGCGTTGCCACCGTGCTCCCAACGGCCGTTCAAACTCGACGAATGCGTCAACGTAGTACGTTGTCCGAGCTGAAAGCCACGATCCATGGCAATGCGATAGATCAGCGCGTTGCGATCTGCGCCCAGACTCGTCGAACTGTAGCCGAGGCGTGCTTGCAGATACGTTCCCAGAAACACGTCTTCCGTGCGCTCGATCTGGTCGTGGTTACGTTTCTCGTCGAAACGGTCCTCGACCATCTCCCACCCGAACCAGGGATACACCAGATCGCGATCTTCAGGGAGTGGGCCGGTGTCAGCGGCATCAGGCAGGGGATCGAAACGGCGTTCATCCATTGTCACGCCCCACAACCAGCGATTGACGCGGCCGGCTTGAAGACCCCTGGAACGACCGCCGAATACCTCGATATGACGCGAGCGCTCGCGAAACCGATAGTCCACTTCCCCGAGGCGATAGAGCGGATCGATGCGGTCCAGCAGCGCGAGCTGCGCACCACTGGTCCAGCGCGAATCCAGTGCGTAGAACGGCCGCTCCAGCGCCGCCTGCCATTCGTGGCCATCGCTGTTGTTGGCGTAGCTGGCAAGCGCCTGCCAGCGCGTACCCAACAAGTGACGATCAACGTAGCTCAATTCGCGCACATCGCGATCGACACCGGATTTGTAGGAGACGGCCAGACCAACGCCGCGACCAAGCAGGTTCTGTTCCTCGATTTCGAAGCCGTTCGTGCTTTTGCCGCCGCTGCGCCCGATGGAAATTCCCGGATTCAACGACCAGACGTCGCGCGTGGTGATAAGCAAATCAACCACCCCATCGGCATAACGCACCGGAACGATATCGGCGTCGAACAGAAAGCGTTCGGCGCGCAGGATACGCTCGGATTCCTCGATCACGCGACGCGAATACAGATCGCCGCTGCGAAACAGTACCCGCTGCAGGATCACATCGGGCCGGGTTTCGATATGCAGGCGATTGGACAGCCGAAACAGAGCGCGATCCTCGCGCGGATCGCGCAGGTCGAAAACATCCTGGTTGTCGACCTCGATGCTGCCAATCACCGCGCCAGTTCGTTCGAGCTCGGCGTGATCAGGAACGTCAGGACCCGCCGTCAACAACGGCGGACGCAATTCCGGAACGGCCAGCGCCCATCCCGGCATGCACAGCGCCATGCAGGCGAGCAGCGACCGAGCGGGCAAACGCAGTCGCGCCGCAATCGTCCTTCGCCTTTGGCGTTGATTGGCAATCGCCCCGCGCTGCACAAGCCCCTCCTGTTTCATACTTGAGGCGCAACGTGCCATGGGTGCACCGTGCTGCCCAGCCTGTTGGGCGCATGTCGGACTCTGATGAGGCGGTTGTTTTCGACTCACCGGCACCGGCCTGCTGCAGACGGATCTTAGGCCTTCGGCAGTGTTCAGTGTGTTCGCTATCGCACCGTAACCAGTGCGGCCAGCAGAACAGGGATCAGGTCAGTGAACCATTTTCGAACACGAGCCGACGCAAAACGGATGTCAGTCGGTGCTGTCGAATAGGCCCCCTGAGAAATCCATTGACCCCGGTTTTTCTGGTGCTGTTTTGAGGTTGGGAAATACACACCGACCCCTGTTTTTCTGTTTTTTGGCGACAATTGGCGGTGGCGATACCTTGAACCGAGACGCATGCCGTTGCGATGAAGCCCAATTTGACGGAGTTTGAGGGGGCGCGTATCGTTTGCTCGCCGGCATCCGGCCGGCGGGTGGCACCAACGGGGGAACAGCATGAAACAGGTATTTGTCTTGCTTCTTGTGCTTTTGGCCGGCTTCACGTCAAGGGTTTCCGCTGAGGACGAGCGCGGCTATACCGAGGGCCCGGTATCGGCCGTCACTTCGGTGAAGATCATGGATGGGCAGTACGACAACTACATCGCGTACTTGGCGAAAACCTACAAGCCCATGCTGGAAGCACAGAAGGAAGCCGGAATCATCCTCGGATACGCGGTGTTTGACGCGACCGCGCGCTCGCCGGACGAGGCCGACCTGTATCTGGTCGTGACCTATTCGAACATGGCCAGTATGGATGGACTGCAGGCGAAGACCGAGCCGCTGCAATCGAAGCTCACCGGCATGAATCGCAGCCAGGCGGCAGCCGCCTCAGCAGAGCGCGGCAAGATGCGCAGCATCATGGGCACGGAACTCATTCGCGAGGTGATACTCAAGTAGGCGGAGAATTATTGCGCGCAAGGAGTTGCCGTTCCTTGTGCGCAATTTCCCCCGGATTCCATTTCATTTCATCCGGGCGACTTGCTGCATCAGCGGACGCGGCGTGGTTCACGCCGATCCCGCAACAGACGTCAACCGAATTCGTGGCTGGACGTTTCCGTGATGGTCCAACGGGAATTCCAGATGCGCCGCTATGTGTTGTGGATTTTCCTGATCCTGGCAAGCACGCCGTCGCTGGCGCAGACCTGCGCATTTGCGCCCGCTGAATCGCAGTTCGATAGCTTTCTGGCCAGCGAGGCGCTGAACGGCGGCGCGCTATTGATCGGCAATCGCCATGGCCTGCTGTACGAGCACTACTTCGGCGGCTACAACGCCGGTACCGTTATCGCCATCGCATCGGCCAGCAAGTTGCTGAGCGCATTGCGCATCGCGCAGTTGGCCGACAGCGGCGCCATCGATCTGGATGCACCGGTGTCGCAGTATCTGCCGCAGTTCAGCGGCGAGAAGGGCGCGATGACGGTGCGCCAGATGTTCAGCCACACTGCGGGTTATGGCGACGATTCGTTGTCGCCAATCTTGGTCAGTACTTCTATCTCGCTCGCCGAGGCCGTGGATCAGATCGCCTGCTGTCGGCCCTTGAATTCCGGTTACAGCGTGGGCGGCCAGTTCTCCTATGGCGGCGTGTCCATGCATATCGCCGGGCGTGTGGCCGAGGTGCAGGGCGGCGGCGACTGGCAGGCGCAGTGGCAGATGCAATTCGGCGCGCCGCTCGGCATCACCAGCATCGACTGGCAGGCATTCGGTCCCACCACCAATTACGGCATTGCCGGTGCCGGGCGCAGCAATTTGCGCGATTATGGACGCGCGCTGCATCCTCTGGTCAATGCCGGCCGCAGCAATGGCAGGCGCGTGTTCAGCGCCGCTGCGGCGATGAACTTCGCACAAGACCAGGTTGGCGTGCTGCCGATCGCCTATGCGCCGCCGAATGTCACGCCACCGGTGCGCTACGGCTTGGGCAGCTGGATCGACAGCGCGCGCCCGCCGACGCAGCCGCCATTGATCCACAGCCTGGGCGCATTCGGATTCTTTCCCTGGGTGGATTTTGATCGGCAGATGTTCGGTGTGTTCATGATTCGCGGCACCAGCGGCGTCAACGAACGCTCATTGCCTGTTTACACCAGCATGCTGCAATCGATCGCTCAGGAAGTCGATGCAGCGAGCTGTGCGCTGGTCGAGGCATTCGACGAGATCTTCGTGGATGATTTCGATAGCGATATCTGAAACGCCCGTGGCGAAGCACAGGCGTGCATGGCTGGACGCCACGCCTGTTCTGGCCAATCTTCGATGCTATCCCCAACTGCGGCGTTTTCTACCGCGGCGACGAAACCTACCCTATGCCGGCGTTGAAGCAACTGAGCGCATTGAGGGGCCGCATCTTGCTTTGCAATCTCGCACTGCAAGACGCGAACCCGTCAGCCTTTCGGCATTTGCACGTTCCGGCGATCGAGGGGTTGGGGCACCATATCGTTGCGCCGGACTGGGTTCGCCGCGCGGCTTGGCTGGATGGTAATGCGCGCGGCGCAGGATCCTTCGGCTATCGCGCGCTAGTTGGTTGGAAATACCTGGGACCGTAGTTACGCACGACTTTCTGCAACTTCGGATATCCAAAAATTCGGGGTTTCAACCCGCTTGCAAGGCGCGCATTCGCTTTGCATCGGAGGAACCGAGCCGAGCCGGTGCTGCAATCTCTCTGAGCAGGGACTCGGCATGTGTGTGAAACGGACTGGTCGGCGCCCAACGCGTCTGGATTCGCTTGGCCAGACTGCGCACCGTGGCAAGTTCAATTTGCCTGCCCGCGCGTGCAGCGCACAGGGCAGCGGCCATTTCTGCCGCGGCGCTGCGCCAATGGTCGGCGCCGTGATGCTGGAGCGCCGCCGCGACCGCGTGCTGCGCGCGTGCGGTCCCGATCTCGACGGCTGCATGCGCGCAATCGAGCTCGGCCAGCCCGGTCAGAATGGGACCCAGCATCGGATGATCAAATTTTTCGGCGATCGGCAAGGCTTCCTCCCACAGTGCGCGCGCCTCCGCCGGGTCACCCTGAAACCGGCGCGTCCACGCAAGATTGTTCAGGGTGTAGGAAAGATCGTCGAACTCTTCACTGCGATGGGCACGGTCGCTGAGCAATGCGGCACGCAGCAGCGTTTCGGCCTGGCTCAGTGCTCCGGCTTCGAGCTCCAGCAGGCCAAGATTATTTTTCAGGGTGCCGATCTCTGGACCGTTTTCGTCGTAGACCCGATGCGCCAACGACAGGGCGCGATTCCAGGCCGCGCGCGCGACGTCGATCTTGCCGCTGGCGTAGGCGTTTGAGCCGCGCGTGCCAATTGCTTGAATCGTTGCCGGGTGGAGTTCGCCGACGACGGGTTCCAGCAGCTCAATCGCTTCCAGGAATTGACGATCGGCAGCATCGTAGTCGCCTGAGAAATGCAGCAGAAAACCCAGGCCCGATACGCTCCGGCTGCGTATCAATGCGGCTTCCTCCGAACTCGGGTTGGCGTTGGCCAACTTGTCGATGGCCTCGTTGTAGGCGGCAAGTGCCGCCACATCGTTTTCCCGATAGGCCTGCAGATCCCCGCTGATGTTTGCGGCGCGCGCCAACTGGATCGCGTTGGCCGGTGACCCACGCGCGGCATCCGCCGCCAAATCGTCCAGGCTCTGCATCGCCTTGTCGTATTCTCCCATCGCGAAGTAGACGTCAGCGAGCTCGATCTGATTTTCTATTCTTTGACTCTCGTCTTCGGGCGAGAGCGCATCGCCCGGATTCAAATCGAGCGACTGCTGCATCAGTTCGACGCTGCGTTTGTGCAGTCCCAGGCTGGAGTATGCCTGGCCCATGGTCGCGAGAAATCGGGACTTGATCGCGGGACGGGAGAAACGCGTGGCATCGATTCGTTTCACCGCGCGATCAAGTACTTCGCGCACGGTCACGCTGTCTTGTCGCGCCCGCTCTGCGTCGGCCAAGCGAAACACCGAGAGCAGGAAATTTCTGGTTTGACGTTCCGACTCCAGTTCAAGTTCGGCTTGCGCCTGCGCGCGCCGCGCCACGTCCCGCGCCCGAGTCGCGTCCCACGCCAGATAGGACATCACCGCAGAGAGCAACAAGGATGCGCCAATCATCAGCATCCAGCGTTGCTGTCGACGACGTACTTCGCGGCGCCGCAACGCATCATAGGGAACACCCAGCAGGCCTGCTGCAAGTTTGAGAAACGCAGCATTGAAGCCATCGCCTTCGCTGCGCGCATCTGCTGCGAGCGGCTCGCCGGGCAGCGCATCGGGGCTGGCGCTATCGAACAGCAATTCCCGCGGAAATGCGGCAAGCGCGCCCGATGTGCGCGGGTCGGCAGCCGGATCACCGCCGGCTACGAAGGCGAGCACCGGCCGCTCCGGGTATTTTTCGCGGAAGTAGCGAATCTCCTGACCGACCCAGTGCGATGCCACCGCGGCCGGGGAGCAGACCACGATCAAGGCTTCCGCAGCATCCAATGCAGCCTCGATGCTGCTGGACAAACGTGCAGAGGACGCCAGATCCTCTCGATCGCGGAACACCGGGCCCAGGCGAGCGGGTAGCTGCTGCTCAGCCGCGTCTTTGGCGCGCAAACCGGCCGGCACCCGGAACGATTCAAGGCGCCGGTGCAGGCGCCGGGTGAGAATTTCGTCCCTGTGGCTGTAGCTGATAAAGGCGCGGTAGCGAAGCGAGGACGAACTCACCGGCTTGGCCCGATCCCGCCATCGCGCTGCGGCCGCCTACTCGAAACCATTCTGGAACAGGGTGTTGAGCGCCGCCATGCAGGCCGAGTTGGGCTCGGCGGGATTCCCATTCCAGGTGCCCAGAAAGGTACTGTTGCGAAAACAAAAATACTCGCCGTTGTAGCCATTCAGATCGCCGCGCCAGAGAAACGTGGCGCCTTGCCGGATGTAGGAGTTGCTGGTCAGGGTTGCAGTTTGGAGTCCGTAGAGCCCGACGATGAAGATGCCGTTCGGAAAGCGATAAACACCCCACTGAAACCCGGTTGGCGCATCGAAACGGAGATCGTCGAGCAGCGCGTAACGCGTAGCGCGCACCGCGTTGTTGGTATTCGGGCCAATCAGGCTGGCGAGGCCGGTTTCATCGCCTTCAAAAAAGCTTGTGCCGCCCCAGACACCGTCGACGGAAATTTGACAGTAGTCGTCAACCAGATGGGTGCCATTGTCGCGCCCAGAGAAGGTGAAGCCATTGATGACCAACAGTGCGGAGCCCACCGTGCTGCCGGGACAATCGGCGGTGCCGATCTGACGTGTATCCCACTCGCCACCAAAATCCACCCGCAAGGTACGCCGTGCGCCGAGACAATCGCAGGCGAGCAGGAGTCCCAGGGAAATCGCGATCAATCGAGAAATCGTTCGATGCGTCATGCGCTACCTCGTACCAGGCCGAGATGCTGCGCCCCGGCCGACACGTACATCGGCCGGAGCGAGAAAGCTTCGTTGCCTGTTGAGTCCGCGCCTCTCAGGCGTGCTGGCAACGAAAGTGGGCGCAGCATATCCTAGCGCTGCGGCGGCTGCGATGGCCTGCTGAGCGATACCGACTCCGGCCCGCACCTGTCGCCGCATAGAATCGGCTGTACTCCCCGCCAGAGGCTCTCGATGACCCAATTTTCCCTGCGCGACGTGATTGAAGCCTGGGAGCGGGTGAGTCGGGGTGGCGGTGCCCTGGGCGAGCAGGAACGCCTCGATCTGGCGCGCGCGGCGCTCGATCTGGGGCATCCCACCTTTGCCTGTGAAATCCTCAGCGATGCCTTGCGGCGCGGCCAGTCCACAGCGGAACTGCACTATCTCGCCGCGCTCGCCCATGCCCGGATCGGGGCTTACAGCCAGGCGGGCAAGTGGGTTGATACGCTGATCGAAAACCCGGGCGACGCCGCGCTCGGGGTGCAGGCCCTATCGCTCGCAGGCCGCATAGCCAAGGATCGCTGGGCGCGCCTGCCACCGGGAGACGAGCGCGCCCAGGCCTGCGTCACCGCGATCAAGCATTATCGCGACGCCTGGAATGCCACCCGCGATCCGTTTCCCGGAGTCAACGCGGCGACGCTGCTGGTGTTGAGCGGCGATCCTGCGGCGGGCCGCGCATTGGCAGAACAAGTACGCGTCGCCGCACTAGCCGCCGATTCAAGCCTGGAACCGCATTGGCGCGAAGCCACCCTGGGCGAGGTGGCCTTGCTGCTGGGCGAGCTCGAATCCGCCGCCACGCACTATGCGGCTGCCGTCGCCGCCGCGGGCCGCAATGTCGGCCACGTTGCGTCGATGCGTCGGCAACTGCGCTTGCTCGGCCGCAGCATGCAGATTCCCGAAGCCGTCTTTGCGGCATTGAGCGTGCCCTCGGTGGCAGCGTTCACCGGCCACATGATCGACGCGCCGAACGCGCCCGAGCCGCGCTTTCCGGCCCACATCGAAGCCGCCGTCGCGAAGCGGATTGCCCAGACCTTGCAGCAGCATGGGGTTGGATTTGGCTACTGTTCCGCCGCCTGTGGGGCCGACCTGCTTTTTATCGAGGCGATGCTCGCGCGCGGCGCTGAGGTGCACGTCACCCTGCCCTTTGATCGCGCCGACTTCGTAGCGACCAGTGTGGCCTTCGCCGGGCCCGGCTGGGTACAACGCTTCGATGCGGCGCTGGAACGTGTCGCGAGCGTCAGCTTCGGCGTGCGCGAACGCTTTTTGGGTGACGAAGCCTTGTTTCCCTACGCCGCCGCCCTGATCAACGGCGCCGCCATTCTGCGCGCGCGTGAACTCGAGTCCGAACCCCTGATGCTGGCGGTGATGGACACCGAGGCACGTGATCTGGCGGGCGGGACCCGCGCCACCCTGGAGAGCTGGACCCGCCACGGCTTGCGCGCAGAACGAATCGATCTGACCGAGATCCGGCTGGCGACCCCGAGTGTAGGGCGCGCGCGCAAGGTTCCGTTGGTCACCGCAGTCGAGGTGCGCAGCACGCCGCCGCGACGCGAGGTCCGGACCATGCTGTTTGCCGACGTGGTCGGCTTCAGCAAGCTGGCCGAAGAGGACACGCCCGCGTTCGTCTTGAATTTCTTTGGCGCGATCGCCGAAATCGTGCGGCACAGCGAGCGCAAGCCGGCTTTCGTCAACACCTGGGGTGACGGGCTTTTCATGGTGTTCAACGACGTCGACGACGGCGCCACGTTTGCGTTGCAACTGTGCGACGCGGTGCGGCGCACCGATTGGCCGGCGTACGGATTGCCCGAAGGCACCAGCATCCGGATCGGGATGCATACCGGGCCGGTGTTCCCGGCCTTGGACCCGCTGATCAAGCGCCTGAACTATTTCGGCTCGCATGTGAATCGCGCGGCACGCATCGAACCCGTCGCGGCACCCGGTTCGGTCTATGCCAGCTCCGAATTGGCGTTCGTGCTGGCAGCCTCCGGCAGCGCGCATTTCGTCACTGACTATCTCGGGCTGCTGCCGCTCGCCAAGGGGTTTGGATCGAGTTCCCTGTATCGACTGCGGCGCGCCGATGAGGCGGAGTAGGTGAATTGATCTGCAATCCCGACATCGAAGCGCGCCGCGCAGCCTGGATTGAACGACAGGGCATCCGGCGCAATGCCCTTCGGTTACTGGGTTCTACGCGCTACTCCCGCACCAGGCTCAGCGCCCGCTCGAGTACGGGGTCGTCGGCGGACTGCACGATCGGCGTTGCGATCGCGATGTCGGGCACCACGCCGCGCGCCTGCAGATCACCGCTGACGCGGATGATATGGGCCTTGGGAAAGCCGACGGTGATGCCGGTGCGGGGCAGTTCGAACTGCTCCATCGCACCATAGGTTGTGGCGAGGTCTGATGTCTCTTCACCGAGAATACGGGCGAAGCCATAATCCTGCGCGAGTGCGGCAACATTGGCGGTGTTGGAGTACGAGCGTCGATTGATCAGCATGAACACCTTGCCCGTGAAGCGCTCACCCTGGCGCGGCTCTGTCAGCGGCATCGGAAACGAAATCATTTCGCCGTTCGCATGCTTCGCATATGCGGCTGCCAGCAGATGCGACATGGAGCCTGCAGGCGCCTGCGGCAGACGCTTGGCATTGGAGGCGGTGGCCGCCGCACTGATCTTGATGCGAAACTCCGAGCAGAACCGGAACGGCTTGCTGGCAAACCAGGCCAGCATGACATCGCTGAAGGAATTGTCACCGCCCGGGTTATCGCGTAGATCGATCAGCAGCGAGGTCGCGCCGGCCTGATTGAACGCATGAAACGCCGTCTCGATGAAGCGCACGAAGGCAGTGTTGTCCCAGGCATCGGTGGCGCCCTCCTCACTGTTGTAGAACGGGCCCGGGCGCAGATAGGCAACCCCGTCATCGAGCATGCGCGCCTCGCGCCGGTTCCAGTCAAGTTCCAGTCCCGGTGGCTGCTTCCTGCCAAACAACTCGGCTTCGTCACGACTACGCGCCAGCACGCGCGCTTGCCTCTGTTTGCCTTTGCCGCTGCGAATGCGGACTTCAAAGCTTTCACTGGCGCCGCGCAGCTGCCACAGCAATGCCGGGAAGCGCATTTCCATCAGTGTGTTCAGCATGTAGGCGTTGTCCGCTGCGATGTGCTGCGCAAGTTCGGCCAGCAGCTCGGTCATCGGGGTGTGATCGATTGCGATCAATTCGTCGCCGACCGCAATGTCGGCGTTGCCGCTGAGGTTGCGTACGATGTAACTGCGCCCATCCTGTACGCGGATCTGCAGCGACATTGCCTTGCCGCCGCCGGCGCGGAAGGTCTCGTAGGCAGTGCCCGCCTCGTCGACCCGCGCGTGCGCAACTCGCCCATAAGCGGCAAAGCGCTGGAACGCCATCTGCACTTCGGTCAGCCGCATGGGTGGATCGAAGCCTTTGCGCATCTGCTCATAAAGGGCGTCGTACTTCTTTCGGGAGCGCCGCGCGTAAAGATCAACGTGGGCGGCACGCAGGCCGGCATACAATGCCTTGAAATCGGCGCGGACTTCGTTGGCGCTGAATTCGGGATCGGCGACGGCCGGCGCGGTCGACATGACGACACTGGGTCCAAGCAGCAGACCCGCCAGTAATGCAATGATACGCAACGACATACCTACTCCCTCTGATGTTGGACTTCCGTCGCAGGCAGCTCGCTCGCTGGCGACGGTGCCGGCATGCTGCTACAGGCTTCCGTGTTCGCCCATGAATTTGCCCTCCTGCTTTGCTGACCAAATCCTTTCCAGGTGCCGATGATGAGCGCCGCCTCTGACCAGGATGCCTTCGGCTTCGGTCCCTGGCGCGCATTTCGCAGCTCGGGTGACCTGATCGGTCCGGACGGTACCGACCATCTGGAACCCAAGGTCATGGAGTTGCTGCTGCTGGTGGCGAGTCAGCCGGGGCGGGTCTGGTCGCGCGATGATCTGATGCAGAAACTATGGCCCGGCCTGGTTGTGGGTGAAGACACACTCGCACGCGCGGTGTTCAAACTGCGGAAGGCGCTCGGCGATGATGCCAAGTTCCCGCGCTATGTTGAAACGATTCCCAAGCGCGGCTATCGCTGGATCTTCCAGGCGGACGCTCCGCCCTCGTTGGCAGAACCGCCGCCGGCCTTGGCGCCGACAGCCGCGCGGTCCGCGTCAACCGGCGGTCACACTCTGCGATGGCTTGCGGTCGCGTCTGTGCTGGTCACGGTTGCGGTACTGATCTGGGGTCTCGGCGGACGCCGCGACAGAGTCGTCGCAAACAGCGAAGTTCAGACCCTTACCGACCGCGCCAACGACTTCTATTTTCAATACACGCGTGTCGACAACGAGGCCGCGATCGAGTTGTTCGAACGCGTGGTCGCCCTGCAGCCCGGGTACGCACCCGCCTATGCGGGACTGGCCAATGCGCTGGCCCAGCGCGAGCTGCGCTGGCCCGCCACAATCGCCGGTGCGCCGCAAGAATTCGCCCGCCTCGGTGATGCGCTCCAGCATGGACATACCCGAACCGAGAAGGCAAGGCGCAACCTGCTGCGCGCCTATCAGTTGGCCGAACGCGCGGTGGCGCTCGCGCCGGGCGACGCCAGCGCACACAAGGCGCTGGGATTCGTGCAGAGCGCGCGCGAAGATTTCGACGCTGCGCTGCAATCCTATCGTCGTGCGGTCGAACTCGACCCCGATGCCTGGGGTCCGATGATCAATATCGGCGATATCCTGCAGATCAGCCGCAGGCCCGACGAAGCCATTCCCTACTTCGAGGCAGCCTTCGCCGCGATGACCCGGGTCTACCGACAGCAGACCGCCCGCATCCGGCCCTGGTACGCCCAGACCGCATTGCTGATCGGCGACAGCCATCGCGCCCGCCATCGCAACGAGACAGCAGAAGCCTGGTATCGGCGCGCACTCGATATCGCACCGCTCCATATCGACGCCACCCGAAACCTCGCCGCCTTGCTGCGCGCCAGCGATCGCAGCGAAGAAGCCGACGCCCTGTGCGCGCATTTGCAGCAGCGCGCAGGGCACGCGACGGCGTGTGAGGTGGAGGAAGTCAGGCAATAGGCAGTCTGGTGTATCCCCGGCGAAGTACCAGCATCAGGCGCAATGCCCTTCGGTTATTGTGAAGTGAATGAATAATGTCTGTCTCGGGAGCCGGGCTGCAGGCCCCACCGTTGCAGGCTCTCCAAAAACTGATGAAACGGGCAAAGTCTGTCTCCGACTCGTCCCGACGTCATTTGCGGCAGTTTCTTGAATATAAAGTATGTCGCGCCTTGTACCGGCGCGGTTTTCTGGCAACGGCCTCGCGGCGCAAGGTCGGGTGACTGGATGCTACTGGTTCCAACCTCTTGGGCCATTTGCAGGCGCCAAGCACGGCTTTGCCTGATCACCCACCGACTCGCGATTTCGAGTAGTGCCGTCGGCGAGGACGCTGGTCAGAAACTCCCATACGAACGTGGAGGCAGATGACGCGTTCGATGAGTCCAAAGCCGCTGCCAGATGAAGGTCGCACGACTGATCACAACCTCCACAACTCTGGTTGCTGACTCCCTCGAACGTCGGTAGGCAACGCCCAGTTCCCGCTAGGGTTCGCAATTCCGGTCTCCCTTTGCATCACCACTGCGCCGAGTTGTCACCTAGCGCCTGCGCGACGAAAATCAGCCGATGCCATTGGCCCAACTAAGACATTTCCCAGTGCCTACCCGACGACGCCGAACTAGACTGACGGCTCACAATCGAATGCAAGTTGGCGCAGAACTTCCATGTCCACATTGCAGCAACACCAACAGCTGATTGATCTGGCTATCGTTGACGCCAAGATCAGCAACACCCCTGACAAATGGTCGGCGACCATCTTGGAAATTCGCAGCGGCACATCTATGGATGCGAAGTATGAAAAACCTTGCCATCGAAGTAGACGTCGCCGCAGACAGAGCAGTGAGCTCTCTGCGAGAACGATCAGGTGATCGGCTGGACTACACGGAGAAGAGCCTTGAACTCATCGAGGAAATCCTTGCGGAGGCCGTGCAATATCGAACCGAACTTCCGCCGCACGTCGTCACCGGCCTTGTACAGGAACTCGGATCTTACATTCTGAAGGTTGCACACCTCCGCTACGGAGGATCGTTCTTCTGGTTGGACGACAGCGCCGAACCGGTTCTGGTGGTCGGTGAGCCACAGCGTCATATCGCAATTGCGACGTGGGGCAAAGTGCGAAGTAGGCTGTCGGGCGACGAAGCAGACAACATTCCGTTCTTCTACCGTGGTTTCTCACAGCGTATTGCTTCTGCACCAGCAGGAACACGTGTGCTGATCACATAACACGCCCAACGGTAGGCTGAATCGGTTCATGTGACGAAAGTACGGGCAACCTATTGATTCATTGGCTAACGTCGACGAACGAGCAGTGTGTCTCTCGAACGAATAGCTGCAGGCCGACGGCGGCATAGGGCACACCATGATCGACCACCTCATCTTGAAACGGTACTGCGGAACGGAAATTTTTCGAGTTGCGGACGCGAAAGTCCGGCAGGTAGGGCTGCCTGGCGCGCTTGGATGGCAATTTGAGGCGTGCACAGATCCAACTCCTGTCAAGACTCTCCCGGATACGGAAGAGCTGTTCGCTCGTCCTAATATCGAAGTAGCTTTGACGATCAGCGAGCGAGAAATTGGCGGACCATCAGGCTACCGGCTCAAAGAGCTTTGTCTTGGCTATCCGGCTCGCTTCTACTATGTGGAGCACGACGCGCTTCGGGGTGTTGAAGTGTCATTGGCAGAGATTGAACCGAGTCGAATGAGGGCGCGACTGATTGGATTCACAACTGATTTTTGCGTATACGACGGAAGCGTGCCGGACACACAAGTTGAGCTTGAGGCCTGGTTTGTCAAAGTCGGAGCATGGCCCGATGTCTAGCAACGCGCTCACACCGTCCGACAAACAAGCGCTGAAGGAGAGTATGTCGCGACTCGAATGGACAGACCTTCTGATAGACAACATCTCGCCGGAGCAATTTCAGCAATGGATTGCTCCTTGGCGATCGTTGCTGTCAGGTCATGCGTCGCCGGCATTCATGACAAGGTTTGGCGTCTGGTTTCTTCGGCGTCCAGAAGGTCACGTAGAGAAGCTCGATGTCCTTACAGGTGCTCTATCTATTGAAGCTTCCTCTTACGAGGACTTCGTTAGCCTAGTGAACGATCGCGGATGGCAGGAGCAAAATCTATTGTCTGAGATCGTTTATGAGTTGCATCAAGCAGGGAAGGTTGCCGCGGGAGCGCAATGCTACGCGTTGGCACCACATCCAGCATTCGGCAGCCCGAATCCGATGCTCGGCGATTCAGTTGATTCAGCAGGGGTGATGGTCATGGACGCGTATGTTTGGCAAAGTCTGTGCGCACAGGCCCTTGGTATACCAAACGCCTAATTGTGCTTTCAAACCAAGCGATTAGGAGGTGCTTTGTTCAAGCCAGTCACTTGTTGTTCGGCATCAGGTTAACGGGGTGCCAGACTGATTATGGGGAAGGATCATGGTCAATGCATTGAATGTGCCAGCTGAACTTCGTCATCTCATTCCTCTTGCCAAACGCTTTGGCGTCACTGATGACCTTGACAGGGAACATATCGTGACTATGGCTGCGCATGAGGAGTTGGACAGGCTGCATCAAGCTATCGTCGACCACAACGACATCCTTGATGCGTGGTTGGCAGGTCCCGAGTCCTCGGGACCAAGCTTTACCAACGAGTACATCATGTTCAGCGCCATGCGCATGGCGGCCGACTATGCCACGTGTCCATCGGACGGAAGTCGTACATCATGACAGATCAAAGTGACAACTGGTCCCTCAAGGAAATGCGATATCCGAATTCACCAGAGATCGTGGTGTTTCGAAAGAATCTCACTCCGATCGTTTCGCCAGGAAGCTCATCACACCCTTGCGTTTGCTACCTCACCTTTGGATATCGGTCGGCAGATGTTAGGGGTCTTCCGTCGCCTAACGACGAGGCTATTCTCGTAGCGATGGAAGAAGAGGAACTGCCTTCCCTTGAGGAAGGCGGACTGTCGGTCCTTGTCGGAGTGGTCCTTAAGGCCGGAGTCAAAGACTTTATCTTCTATACCTCAAACGCCGAGCAATTTCTTCAGCGCGCGTCCAAAATTCGTGATGCGCATCCTGAATTCAAGATGGGGTGCGAGATCGGAAACAACCCTACGTGGTCGCAATACAAGGATTTGCCGTGATGCGCGACCCAATCATTCAATACGTCGCACGCGATCTCCTATCTCGCTCAAACTCGCTATTCCGTGGATATCGTTCCGTTCCGGGAGCATCGCAGTGGGCATCGTTGCGGTCCTAGTCAGTCATACAAACCGGCCCTATCGACGCAGCATTGTTCGGGTGAATGCATGGAGATCGCAACAATCGGACGCAACAATCGGACATCCGCAACAATCGGACATCCACAAATCAGAAATCTCCTATCCCTCGCCGCGCCCTGATCTGACTGCAATCATCTGATCGGGATGCCAGCATGTTCCATGCGGCGGGTCTGCAGCCGTGGGGCGCTGAAAGAGTAGAGGCACAAACTTCGGTGGGCGCGATCTCATCTGGCCTTGCTCTGCGTGGTCCTGCGGCCGAGGTTCCCGAAGGACGGGTTGTCACTTGACAACCCGCTTTATGTCACTAGACTTCTTGACGTAAGCGACCAGCCATGGCGCGAAGCCAGCATCCGAAACCTGAGGTTGAGGCGGCGATCCGACACGCCGAAGCACTTGGTTGGACGATCAAACAGGGTGGTTCTCATGCATGGGGACGGATGCTCTGCCCATACAACGACGACACCTGCCGCTGTGGCGCGTTCTGTATCACCAGCATCTGGAGCACACCCAAGAATCCTGGTAACCATGGCAAACAGCTTCGGCGTGCAGTCGACAACTGCGCAGGTGAAAAGACGAAGCGGGAACAAGGTCAGAGAGATTCCGACTGATGAGCGAGTACGAATTCACCTTGAAGTTTCGACTGCCGGACGCCAACGCCGATCCGGAGCAGTTCGTCGACGCGCTCGCTGAGGCCGGGTGCGATGATGCGACGGTGGGGATCGGCCAGCCGGGCCGCCTTGCCTTAGACTTTACCCGTGAGGCCGCCAATGCGCTGGAAGCGATCGTGTCGGCTGTGCGGGCGGTCAGGAGCGCAATCCCGGGTGCGGAGCTTGTCGAGGCATCGCCGGACTTCGTGGGTCTGACGGACGTGGCTGACCTGGTTGGCTGCACGCGTCAGAACATACGCAAGCTGATGATCAGCAATATGGCGACCTTCCCGACTGCAGTGCATGAGGGCTCGCAGGCGCTTTGGCACCTGCGCCCGGTGCTGGCCTGGTTTTCCGAGACTCAAAGGCGTTCGATTGATCGCGCTCTGATCGAGGTTTCCGAAGTGACCATGCGGGTCAACATCGCAAAAGAGACGCGTCGCCTGCCGGGTGCCCGGCTCCCCAAAGAGCTTGAAGCGCTGTTCTCGTAAGGCCCAAAGTTCGGGCGGAAGCAGACCCGTTCGCCGAGCGGTTTTATGCTGCCGAATGAAGGGCAGAGCCACCGAGCGCGATGTTGATCAAGACGGACCGGTGCAAGCGCGAAAAGGGTCGCGTTTTGTATTGCAATGCAGGGATGTAGGGCGCCACAGCAATGCGCCGCGTCGACTGCTCCTCGCGGCTTGGCTGTGCGCCGATGGGTTTGGCGCGATGTCCTTCGGTTATCGCACCCGGCCTGCGGTCGTTTCAGCCCGGCTTGGTGAGCGCCGCAGGAATGAAGCCTTTCTCGGTCAGCGAACGGATCACGCCGCGCGGCATCCGGCGCAATGCCCTTCGGTTATTGCGCCCTACGGTGACGGAGTGGATTACTCCACCGTCACAGACTTCGCCAGATTGCGTGGCTGATCGACGTCGGTGCCGCGCAGTACGGCGACGTGGTAGCTGAGCAGTTGCAGCGGGATGGTGAAGACGATGGGGGCGATCAAATCCCCGTGCGGGGCGACTTCGATCAGGGTCTCTTGTGGATGGGTGATGCCGCGGCTGACGCTTTGGTCGGCGAAGACGATCAACTGTCCGCCGCGGGCGCGGACTTCTTCGATATTGGATTTGAGTTTTTCGAGCAGATGATCGTTCGGGGCGACGGCGATGACGGGCATGTCTTCGTCGACCAGGGCGAGCGGGCCGTGCTTGAGTTCGCCGGCGGGGTAGGCTTCGGCGTGGATGTAGGAAATTTCCTTGAGCTTGAGCGCGCCTTCCATCGCGATCGGGAACTGGGTGCCGCGACCGAGAAACAGCGCGTGCTGCTTGTTGGCGAAAAGTTCGGCGAGTTGCAGCAGCTGGCCGTCGAGTTCAAGCGCTGAACGCACGGCGCTGGGCAGATGCTCAAGCTGGGCGATGCCATCGCTGTAGCGCTGATCGCTGAGGCCATGATGGCGGCCGAGTTCGAGTGCCAGCATCAACAGCGCGGTCAGCTGGGTGGTAAAGGCCTTGGTCGAGGCAACGCCGATCTCGGGGCCGGCGCGGGTCATCAGGCTGAGTTCGGATTCGCGTACCAGGGATGATTCCGGCACGTTGCAGATCGCCAGCTGGCTGAGATAGCCCATGCCCTTGGCCATCTTCAATGCAGCCAGCGTGTCGGCGGTTTCGCCGGACTGCGAAACGGTGACGAGCAAGGTATCGGGTAGAACCACGATGTCGCGGTAGCGGTATTCGCTGGCGATCTCGACGCTGACCGGAATGCGCGCCAGCGATTCGATCCAGTATTTGGCGACCATCGAGGCGTGATAACTCGATCCGCAGGCGACCAGTTGCACGGCGCGCGTGCTGGTCAATAGCTCGGCGGCATTGGGTCCGAAGATGCCGGTCAGGATATGGCCTTCGCTGATGCGGCCCTCCAGCGTGTCGGCAATTGCGGTCGGCTGCTCGTGGATTTCCTTGAGCATGTAATGACGGTACTCGCCGCGTTGCACGGCATCGGCAGAAAAATGCGCCTGCTTGATCGGCCGTTGAACTTCGTTGCCATCGCAATCGAAGATGCGGGTGGAATCAATCCGGATCTCGGCAACATCGCCTTCGGCCAGATAGACAAAACTGCGGGTGACCGGCAAGAGGGCATGGATATCGGAGGCGAGGTATTGCTCGCCGACACCGAGGCCCATCACCATCGGACTGCCCTTGCGCGCGCCGACGACGACGCCGGGTTCGTGCGTCGAAACCGCCGCGATCGCATAGGCGCCATGCAGGCGCGGCAGCACCTTGCGCACCGCATCGAGCAGGGAGAGTCCCGCTGCATGCTCGGCGTGGATCAGATGCGCCATCACTTCGGTATCGGTGTCCGAACTGAACGCGTAGCCGCGTGCGCGCAGTTCTTCGCGCAGCTCGCTGTGGTTCTCGATGATGCCATTGTGGACGACGGCGATGCCGCCGCTGCTTGCAGTGGCGTCGGACATCATCGGATGGGCGTTGCGTTCGGCGGGCACACCATGCGTGGCCCAGCGCGTATGCGCAATGCCGGTATGGCCCTGGATCGGATCCGAGTTCTGCAGGGCTTCGAGTTCGGCGACCTTGCCCTTGGCACGGCGGCGTTGCATACCGGTATCGGTCAGCAGGGCAATCCCGGCGGAATCATAGCCGCGGTATTCGAGCGCCTTCAGACCAGCGATCAGAGTGGGCACGACATCGCGCCGCGCAGCGATACCTACGATTCCGCACATGGGGTGATTCCTTCAGACACGTGGCGGCATTCTATCGCTGGCGACCGGGCGTTTCTGTCCGCAGGGGGCGGAACTGCGGGCAGGGGCATTGCTTCTGTCCCGGAGGGGATGGCATGGAGCGGCGTTGTCGCGTTGGATTTGATGTTGATGTTGTCCCCTCGGGGACAACGGCAACGGCAACGGCAGCGCGGCAAGCCACGCTCTACAAACATCACGGGCAAGAGCAGCGCGGCAAGCCGCGCTCTATGCAATCCCCTCGGGGACAAGAGCAAGAGCAGCGCGGCAAGCACGGCTCTACAGGTGATTGACCACCCAGGCGCGGGCTTCGTCGAGGCCGGTGCCGGCGTGCGCGGAGAACACCTGGACGCTTGCGGGCGACTCCGCCTCGCGCAGTGCTTTGCGTACGGCCTGCAGGGTATTGCCGGCGGCGCCTCGGCCGAGTTTGTCGGATTTGGTCAGCAGGATGTGGCAGTCGAGATTCCGGTCGTCACAAAAATCCAGCATCATCAGATCGAAATCGGTGAGGGGGTGGCGCACGTCCATGCAGATCACCAGTCCGCGCAGCGATTGGCGTTGGGCGAAGTAGTCGCGCATCGCCTCGCCCCAGGCCGCGCGCAGAGCTGGCGGCACCTTGGCGTAACCGTAGCCAGGCAGATCGATCAGGCGCCGTCCCGGTTCAAACTCGAACATCACGATATGCTGAGTGCGCCCCGGCGTCTTCGATACGCGGGCGAGGCTGGTTTGTCCGGTCAGGGCATTGAGGGCGCTCGACTTGCCGGCATTGGAGCGGCCGGCAAAGGCGACCTCGACACCGACATCGGCGGGCAGGGTGTGATGGGTCGGCGCGCTCATCACAAAAGTCGCGCGGTTCAGGAGTTTCTGCTGGTCTTTGATGCTCATCTGGCCAGTGTGGTGGGCTCGGGCAGTGCAGGCAAGAGCAGGGCGGCTGGGCCGGTCGTGCAGCTCAAGCGCTCATCAATCGGGTTGACGACGTGCCCAAGTCCGGCCGCTGTTGTAAGATTCGCGGCCTTGTGGACGGCGCACGGTCAGTGTCGACGTCCAAGCGGAATCCTTTGGAGAGCTTCATGAATTCGCGAATCCTGATCCTCGCGCTTGTGGCGGCTGCGCTGTCGAGTTCGGTTTTTTCCCAGACGCCGGTCGTTCCCGATCCGCCGCCGCCGCCGGAACCCACATCGGCTGCGGCCTCCACCCATCCCGAGGCAACTGTCGCCGAATTGGCTGAGACTGGCCCAGGCGATGCGGCCGCCGGCGCCACCAAGTCGGCTGCCTGCGCGGCCTGTCATGGCATGGATGGCAATAGCAGCGATCCGCAATACCCCAAGATCGCCGGTCAGCACGAGCACTACGTGGCCCGCCAACTGGCCCTGTTCAAGAATGGTACGCGCGTCAATCCGATCATGTTGGGCTTTGCCGCCACTCTGACGGATCAGGACATGCGTGATATTGGCGCGCATTTTGCCGGCCAGAAGGCCAATGCCGGAACGGCCGATGAGGCGCTGATCGTGGCCGAGTACAGCCCCTACAAAGACAAGCGCGTCGTCGATGTTGGTCGCAGCATTTACCAGGGTGGCGTGAAGAGCAAGGGCGTGCCGGCCTGCATGGCCTGCCACGGTCCGAGTGGCGCCGGCAATCCGGGCCCGAGCTTCCCGGCGCTGGCCGGCCAGCACGCCGGCTACACGGCGGCGACGCTGGAACGCTATCAGGCCGTCGCCCAGGGCGATCCCCGTGCCGAAGAAGACGCCAACTATTCGATCATGGTCGACATCGCCAAGCGGCTGAGCGCAGAGGAGATTCTCGCGGTTTCTTCCTATATCGAAGGTCTGCATACCCGTGCCGCCACGGTCGCTGCCGGCAGCCGGCCCTAAGTCGCGGAACTTTTTCTGCCGACCTGGGCTCCAAACACCCCGTACCCGCGCCGACTGCTGACGCGGACTTAAGACTCGTAACGGAGAAGTCATGCTCAAGCGTATCGCCGCCCTGCTTTGTGGCTCCCTGCTGGTGATGGCCTGCCAGGCCCAACCGACCCTGTTTCAGGAAGGCACGCACTACTTCAAGATCGAACCGGCGCAGCCGACCGCCACGCCAGGCAAGGTCGAGGTGGTCGAAGTGTTCAGCTATGCCTGCATCCATTGCGCGCACTTCCAGCCGCATGTCGATACCTGGAAAAAGAACATGCCGAAGGAAGCCAGCTTCAGCTACATGCCGGCGATCTTCAATCCGAGCTGGGAAATGCTCGCCCGCGGTTTCTATGCGGCCGAAGTGCTCGGTTTTATCGATCAATCGCATGCGCCGACCTTCGA
Organism: Lysobacterales bacterium; assembly: GCA_043738015.1. GTDB lineage: Bacteria > Pseudomonadota > Gammaproteobacteria > Xanthomonadales > Ahniellaceae > 0-14-3-00-62-12. The sequence goes on along the minus strand of JAYSZM010000002.1, from coordinate 40,486 downwards.
TGCCATCTTCACCCAGCGCAAGCCGATGGGATCGCTGGACCAGATTGCCGAGTTTCTGGCCGCGTATGGCAAGTCTGCCGACGAAATCAAGAAGACGATGAACAGCTTCGCCGTCGAAATGAAGATCACTCGCACGAAGAAGTCGGTCGTCGGCTATCAGGTTGATGGCACGCCCACCGTCGTGGTCGCGGGCAAGTGGCGCGTCACCGGGCAGTCGGCCGGTGGCCACGAAAATGTGTTCAAGGTCGTCAATTATCTGATCGGCCTGGAAGCGGGCAAGCTGCCCAAGACGGCAGAAGCAGCCGCGCCGGCAGCGGCTGTGAAGCCGGCCGCGACCAAGTCCTGACGACGTCAGTAGCTTCAACGCGTGAGCAAACGGGGCGGATAATCCGCCCCGTTTGTTTTTTGGGGACGGCGCGGCCGAATGGCGCGCGGAACTTTCAGGACCGACGCGCATCGAACAGGGTCGGGTTCACGCGGGTCGCGTCGGATCACTCATAACCACTCGGGAGCTTGCGATGTTCACACGGACCGCTTTTGTCATCTTGGGCGCACTCGCACTGAATGCGGTCGAGGCACAGCCAGCTGCATACCGGGAAGGCATTCACTACGAGCGCATCGAGCCGGCCCAGCCGACCTATGCAGCCGCCGGAAAGATCGAGGTGATCGAGGTATTCAGTTACGCCTGCCATGCCTGCGCCGCGGCACAGCCGGCGGTCGACAGCTGGAAGCAGTCGATGCCGGCCGAGGTGCAGTTCAGTTATTTGCCCGCCGTGCTCCAGCCGGGTTGGGAAGTCGCCGCGCGCGGATACTTCACCGCCGATGCCCTGGGGCTGTTGGCGCAGACCCATCAGGCGAGCTTCGATGCCAATTTCAAGTTGAACAAGCCGCTGAAGAGCGTCGATGACGTCGCCAGCCTGTACGCCGGCTTTGGCAGTTCGGTCGAGGAAATCAAGAAAACCATGAACGGGTTCGCGGTGAATACGCGGATGCAGCGCGCCCGCAAGCAGATCATCGGCTATGGCGTGGATTCGACACCGACCCTCATCGTCAATGGCAAATGGCGCGTCAAAGCCGGCAACGCCGTCGCCAACTATGAGGGAATGTTCAGTATCGTCAACTATCTGGTGCAACGTGAAGTAAGCGAGGCGAAAGCCAAGGCCGCCACCGCCGGCTCCTGATCGCCGGTCATCCGGTGGCGTCGCCAGGACTGGGGCGCTGCTGACGATGGCATTGCGCGGCAGCCCCGGCGATACTTCCTGCCTCTGCGGCGGGAATATCGATGCACCATCTGCTGATCGCGATCGCACTGAACGCCGTACCTCTGATCGGAGTCTGGAAATTCGGCTGGTCGGCAGCGACCGTGCTCCTGGTGTTCTGGCTGGAGAGCCTGCTCGGCCATCTTGCCGCGATGCTCAAGATCCGCCTGCATGCGCGGGCTACCCGGAAGCGCGGCCACGCTCGCTATACCGCCGTGGACGGCAAGGGCGAACCGGGCAGCTACTTCGCCCACTTCAGCGGCATTGCGATCAGCTTCACCCTGGTCCACGGCCTTTTTCTCGGTGTGCTGCTTCTCATGTTGGCGCAGAACCGACCCGAGCTGACCCAGTTCCAGGTGCACTGGGACAGTCTGAAAACCGGCGCTGGCATCGTGCTGGCATTGGTGCTGCTCGATCTGGCGATGGACCTGCCCGGTCTCGGCAAGCGCAGCTTCTTCTGGCTGGAGACCCACACCGGCAAGCGGCTCGCGCGCGTGCTTATCCTGCACTTGACCATCATCTTCGGATTCGCCGCGCTGGCGATGACCGATTCGCCGGTCGCCTTCCTGATGGTGTTCCTGCTGCTCAAGACCCTGGTTGATGCGGGCACCAGCATGAGCAAGGACGAAGGCGCCATCGATGCGGGATTCTCCGAGAAGCCGCCGGCACTGCTGCGTTTTCTCGATTCGAAGTCGCGCAAGCGTGAACCTGGCAAGGAATCACTCGATGCCTACTGGGCGCGCAGTCGTGCCGAAGCGATCGCACGCCGTCAGCGCCATGAGGAGCCCATGGCGCCTGAGGGTATGAAACAATCCGTTCGGCACAAGGCAAAATAGACCTATGGACCGCTACGAACGCCTGCTCAAGTTGCATCGCATCCTCAAGGTTGCGCGCCTGCCGGTGCCATTGGCGCGCTTGCAGGACGAACTCGAATGCTCGCGCGCCACCGTGTATCGCGACATCGCCTTCCTGCGCGATGGCCTGGGCGCGCCGATCGAATCGGGCGGCGAAGACGGATCGGCCTTCCACTACGAAATCAATGAAGCTGAAAAATTCGAACTGCCGGGGCTTTGGCTGTCGAGCAGCGAGCTGGAATCCTTGCTGGCGATGCATCAGTTGCTGGCACGCACCGGCGGTGCCGTGCTGTCCGGTGCCCTGGCGCCGCTGCGCACGCGGATCGACAAACTTCTGGCCGATCAGAGCGGCGGCAAGCGCTGGCCGATTGAACGAATCCGGGTCACCCGTGCGATGTCCAGGCCGCTCGATGAAGTCAGCTTCCGCATCGTTGCCGGTGCGGTGCTCGAACGCCGCCAGTTGAAATTCCGCTATCGCGCGCGTTCGACCAATCACGAAACCGATCGCCTGGTCAGCCCGCAGCGACTGACCCACTATCGCGAGAACTGGTACCTCGACGCACTCGACCACGAGCGCGAGGCCCTGCGCAGCTTCTCGGTCGATCGTCTGATCCGACCGCAGATGCTGGACACGACCGCGCAGGATGTCGCCGACAGTGAACTCGATACCCATCTCGCTGGCAGCTACGGGATTTTTTCTGGGGCACCTAAAGCTTGGGCGACGATAAGGTTTTCGGCCAAAGCTGCACGTTGGGTAGGCGATGAACACTGGCATTCGAAACAGGAAGGCCGGGTGCTCGATGACGGGCGCTACGAATTGCGTCTGCCCTATTCGAATGCGCGGGAATTGCTGATGGATGTACTGCGCTACGGCCCCGACGCCGAGATCATCGCACCGGTTGCCTTGCGCGAAGAAGCCCGCATCCAGTTGCGGCTGGCGCTCAACGGCTACGACAACGCCTGAGTGCATTGCGGTCTTCAGCGACAGCGATGCGCGCTCCTGCAGGGCAGCTCACCCGAATGCGCCAGCGCAGTCGGGCTGCACAAAGATCGAACGCTATGACTATGGACAGGTCGCGAAGGCATCGGTATCCAGCACGCGCGGGGCTTCCATGTCGCCGCGATAGATGCCGAAGCTGTCGTTGAGTGCGCGCGAGGTTTGCCCGAGTCTGAAGTCGAGTGTGGCGTTCAGGGTGCCGGTGGCGACGCTAAGAAAGGTAAGTCCGACATTGCGATCGCGGACGCTGCAGCCGTGGAAAGGGCCACCGCGGCCCGGGTAGGGCAGGCTCGCCGACGAGTTCTGGACTGTGTTGTTGCCTTGCTCTGCGAAAAAATAATCCTTCGCCATTACGTTTGCGAGTCTCTGGTTCAGGGCGCGATGACCGGCATAGGCGGTCCAATCGTAGGCACCGCCGCCACCGCTGCTGCCGGGAGGGCGCGAGCTGATGGTCGGGCTGCAACTGGACGCGGGTGTGATGGCAATGTCGGTGCTGCCGTTATTGTCGAAATCCGCGACGATGATGCGCCTGGCCGCAGCACCCGATCCGATCAGTTGGAAGAGTCCCTCGCGCGGCCTGGTGAATCCGGAGGGCACCGCAGCGGTAGTCAGCGGGCAGGGCGTGCCAACGGTGCCGCTGGCGAGATCCACTGCGATCGCCTGATGGGCGCCACTGCTGCGGGTCACGCTCAACAGTAAATCGACGGCATCGGGATCGAGTGTGACGGCGTTGCGCAGCCCGCCCGAGAATGGCGTGATGACATTGGGTATGCCCGTGGTGTTCACTACTTGGAAACCGCTGCCACTGTCGCGATAGACCTCGACGCGTGACAGCGTGCGGTTGCTGACCACGAAGGCGGTGCCGAGGCTGCTCGGCACACAGTCGATCGAATCATAGAGGTCGCTGCCGGCGATGCTCGGCGTGACCACGCTGAACAGTCCTGTCGCGGCATCAAATCGGGCGATGCGTGGCCGATTGGCGTTAATGAACGGGAAATCGGTGAAGCCACCGCGCTGGCAGCCGCCGCCCAGCGAGAACACGCTGCCGCTGGCGACGATCGTGCTGAACACCGGGGCCGGCCCAGCATTGAACAGAGTGCCGCCGTCGAGCGTGGCACCAAGCAGGCTGGTGGTACCGCTGGTCGGTCCGGCCGTGAGCACGGTCGCGAGCAATCCGCCATTGGCGATGCTGCTGGTTGAGCGCGTTGTCGCACCGAGCCTGAGTTCGAAGATCTGCCGATTGATCACCGGAATCGCATTGCGTTCGCTGAAATCGACGCCGGCTCCGGCGCTGACTTCGGCCGCAGCGAGCAAGGCCAGCAAGGCGGCGACTGCGCGCACGCTGGGGCTTCGAAGGAGCGTTCCGACGGGAACGATGAGCGGGCCCAACGGGCGGCGCGCGCGCGCAGCGATGGGTAATTGGGTGGCATGGTGTTCCGGGCAACGCATGGCAGTCTCCGATGGTCTCGGACTGCAATGCGACAAACGGGCACAACGCGCGCCAAGGCTCAGGCCACTTCGTTGGCTTCTGCCGTTATCCCGCGCGCGGAGCCGGTTTCACCGAGTATTTCCCCTGACGCCCCCTCACTCGGCCGCCTCGAATCCGGACTTCATCATGTGGTCCTGGTTCTCGAATGCGCCCACGTCGAGCACGCCGTTGCGCAGGCGCAATCCACCGTCGAGATCGTAGCCGTTGTAGCCATACAGTGGGATCGGACCGCTGCCCTGATTGATCAGCGCGGAGTCGTTGCGCAGTCGGAAATCAAATCCGCCCGGATTGACGAAGCCGGGATTGAGACTGAGCGGGTTGCTGATGGTCGGCACCAGATTGCCCGATAAGGTGCCACCCGAGTTCGCGTTCATCGCCACCGTGCCATTGCCCATGCCGTTGACAGCGCAGCCCTCAAGAGTCAGATCGCTGACCGGGTTGTTCGCGAAGATATTGTTCGAGATCTGCACATTGACGCCGGCACAGGCGGTGAGGCCGACGCCACAGCCTCGACCACCGCCGCTCGAACAACTGCCATTGACCACGGTGTTGTTGGCAAAGATCACGCCAAAAGTTGCCTGGCTGGAGAGGGCGCTAAGATAGATATGGCCGTATGCCGAAGTCGGTGCGCTATTGCCCTCGAACCAGCTATTGGCAACGCGGATCAAACCATTGCCGACCGTGGCGTTGATGCCGCCGGAAAAATAGCCCGAGTTGTTGCGCACCACCAGGTTGTCCAGCCAGATCTCGGTAAACGCACTGCCGTAGCCCGCGATGTCCAGAGCGCCGCCGCGCTGGAATCCAGTCCCGGTGCCGTTGACCAGGGCGAGATTGTCCACACCCAGGCGCGGTCCGCTTGGCAGCGTTCCGGGAGGATTGAAATAGATTCCCAGGATCTGGTTATTGCCCTGGCCATCGAGCGATGTGTTGAAGGCGCTCAGGCTGCGACCACCACAGGCATTGTCGCCGACCGTGTAATACCCGCCGAGCAGAAACAGCCAGCCGTTGTTGGGGCTGTTGTAGAGCAATTGTTGGGTCACGCCGTAGGCGCCGATCCGGATCTGGATGATGTCGTCGGCAGTGGACGCAGCAGAGGCGGTCAGCGCATCGCGCAGTTCGGACACGGTGCCGACGCAGTGGGTCGCAGCGAAGGCCGAGGGCGCACTCATCACGATGAGTGCGAAGTACAGCTTGCGCAGCGTCGATTGCAGATGCATGAGCGACTCCTATTTGAACAACTGCCATGGGTTACGTGATTCGGTGGTGATTGTTGTCACCCAACGGCAAGCATCGGGGCTGGCAACGGGTTGACGCGGCCCTCTGTATCATGTGTACTATGCGCACTAGTACAGTGGAGTCACGCCAGTGTCACGAACCCAGCCCTTGATGATCCAGATTGCCACCGGCGATTCGCGTGCGATCAGCAAACAGATCGTCGACGCGATACGCATGAAGGTCGCCACTGGAGAATTGCTGCCCGGGGCGCAGTTGCCGAGCGTCCGTGGCTTGGCGCAACAACTGACGATCAATCCCAACACCGTGGCCAAGGCCTATGGCGAACTGGTCAGTGAAGGCTGGCTGGAATCGCGCCAGGGACTGGGCCTGTACGTTGCAACACCGCGTCAGCGCCTGAGCGAGGGAGAGCGTGAACGCCGCCTTGATGAGGCGGTACAGCGCCTGGTGCATGAAGTGCTGGCGCTGGATTTCAGTGCCGACGAGGTCTTGTTGAGGCTGGCGCTGGGACTGCATCGGCTCTCCCAACGCAAGTCGGCATAGCACGGTCTGGCGCGGCACACCGCGGCCACACACCGATCCCCATCCTATTCAAGAGACCAGAGATGTCCCTGGAACAATACGTCATCGAAACAGAGGCGCTGAGCAAGCACTTCGGTCGCAAGCGCGCGCTTGACCGGATCGACCTCGCCATCACACGCGGCGGTGTGCATGCGATCGTCGGTGCCAATGGTGCCGGAAAATCCACGCTGTTCCGCATCCTGCTCGGATTCATGCCAGCTACGCACGGCACGGCACGGATACTCGGCCGCGACAGTCAGCGGCTCAGCCCCGAGGATCGTGGCCGAATCGGCTTCGTCAATGAAGAACACACGCTGCCTGTGTGGATGCGTGTGTCGGCCCTGGTGGCCATGCAGGCGCGCCATTACAAGAACTGGAATCAGGCCGGATTCGACCAGGTCATCGGCCACTATCGCCTGCTGCCCGAACAGCGGGTAAGTGAGCTGTCGCGCGGTGAACGCGCCGGACTCAATCTCGCGCTCGCGCTGGCCCAGAGTCCCGAACTGTTGATTCTCGACGAGCCTACGCTCGGTCTGGATGTGGTCGCCAAGCGCGCCTTTCTCGAATCACTGCTGTATCGGGAAGCAGCGAGCGAGTGCACGGTCATCTACTGCTCACACCAGATGGAAGAGATCGAACGCGTCGCCGACAACCTGATCATTCTGGAGCAGGGCCAGCTCCGTCATATGTCGTCGCCCGATGATTTCCGTGCCCGGGTCAGTCACTGGGTCGCCGATATTCCGTTTGCCGGACCGCCTACGGCAACCGTGCCTGGCCTGCTCCAGTGGCAGCGCATCGACGGATTGCAGCACTATCTTGTGCTCGATCAGGACGAAGGCTTCGCCGAATTTCTGCGCGCCAGTGGGGCGCGCTCCATCCAGAGCATGCCGGTCAGTCTGGACCGTGCCGTGAACGGCGTACTTGGCCGTGATCACGCGGCACCGGGTCCGGCTGTCTGAGCTGCAGCACTCATCGAGGGAAGCATCATGTGGGATCTGTTCAAGGCTGAACTTCGGCGATTTCGATTCTGGTGTATTGCCTATGCCAGCTTGCATCTGTTGATCCTGGGGTTCCTTACGCGCGTGGTCGATCTGGCCCAGCAGCCTCTGCTGGTTTATCGCAGTATCGCTGTGGTGTACGCGCTGAGCGGGCTGCTGTTCGGTCTGTATCAGTTCGGAAATTACCGCCGTCCCAATACCTGGTTGCAACTGTTGCATCGGCCCGTGCCGCATTGGCAGATCGCGGTCGCATTGGCGGCGGCCTCGGTGCTGCTGTTGTTGGCTGCGGTCGGCCTGCCGGTGCTGGTGATCGCGATCTGGCAAAAGGTCATGACGGCGCGCGTTGTCGATCTGCGTCACTGGCTGCTGGCGGCTTCTTCCGTTCTGATCGCGACCACTGCCTATCTGGCGGCCGGCTACGCGGTGCTCGGTGGCCGGCGATTTGCGATCAGCGGTCTGATCCTGCTCGGTCTGCTGCTGGCGTCCGATGCGGCCGGCTTTGGCGCGTTGCTGATCCAGCTGCTGGCGCTGTGCTGGTTGGCCGGGCTGCTTATCATCGCCTTCAAGCCGGATCTCTCGGCGTCACCGCGAAGTCCGCTCGCGCTCATCGCGGTCGCACTGCCGCTGCAGATGGCCATCTATTGCGCGCTGGTCATGGTTTGCTTTGGTGTCGAGCTGCTCTGGATCATGCAGGGCTCGCATCCGAACAACAGCACCCCGCCCGCTGGCGGTTTCGTCGAGGCGAACAAGGCTGCGCCGGCTGACCTGTTACGCGCGGGTTTGGTTGTGAGTGCGCGCAGCGAGGCGGCGCTCTGGCAGGAGCAGGTCGCCTTGTCCGAAGTGTTTCAGGTATTTCGCGAATTTGAACGATTGCCGCAGCGCCAGAGCCTGAGCAATTTGAGCCCGATGGAATTCGATGACAGCGAACGTGGGGAGCGCTGGGTATTCAGTCATGATCGCATGCGATTTCGCGGCTATCGGCTCAGCGATGGCAAGAGCGCCGGCGAAATAGGCGCGACCACGGCCAATGCTGAATTCGCTACGTTGGCTCTGCCGGTCGGCAGCCTGCCAGGTTTCGCCAAGGCCGACGCGCTGCTGATGACTGCCGACGTGCTGTACCAGTACCAGGCCCGCAGCCAGACCATCCTGCCAAGATTTCAGCTTCCATCAGCCGAGATTTTTGCAGCGACGCCCAGCCTGGTCGGTGAAAGCATTGCGATCCTGAGCGACCGCGCGCTGTATTTTGTCGATGGTCGCAGCGTCTTCGAGAACGAGGATCTGATCACTCCTCGGCTGAGCATTCCGCTGCCCGGTGCCATCGGCAATCTCACCCGTATTGATTTGATTGAGCTGGTTGACGGCTACTTGATCTCGTTTACCTTTACTTCGACGGCACACAACGCCCGCGTCAACCCCTATCAGGAAATTGTCCAGGTACATGATGACGGCGCAACCGAGTCGGTCGCGCGGCGCGTGCTCGCTATGGATTATCCGACCTGGCATCGCTACGAGCTGTGGTGGTTGTCGCCCGTGATGCACTCGCTCTATCAGGGCGCGACCCGACTGCTGGCCGAGGACGCGCCGTTGCTGCGTATCGATAAGCCAGTGGTGCCGCATTCGATGCGATGGCTCGCCGCAGCTCTGGGCGTACTGTCCATGAGTTTGGTGCTTCTGTTGTCGCGAGGGCTTGCGCTGACCGGATTGCGCCGCCTGATCTGGGCTGCTGCGGGCGCCCTGATTGGCCTACCGGCATTGATCAGCTTCTGGCTGCTCTACGGTGGCAGGGAGAGGGGCTGAATGAAATCGCTTTCGACCTTGCCGTTCTGGTTTCTGATCGCGGGTCTGCTTCTGCCCGAACCAGGTCGCGGCGCTGCGCAGACGAGCGACGAGTTTTCCCTAGCGGTCGCGCAAGAGCGCGCGCGTCCGTTGGCGCCACGCCTCGAACGCAGCGCGCTGCTGTTGCAGGACAGCGTCAGCGACCCGATTCGCGCGCCGAATGGCAGGCTGATCGCCTACTTCCGTGTCGTCGGTACGGCGCGCAGTGTCTGGCTGCTCGATACCGGTAATGGCAGTGAGCGCCGCCTGCTGCAGAGCACCGAAGCGCAGCGCCTGCTGTGGACACGGGACAGCCAATGGTTGCTGCTGGAATCGCCACGTCAGCTGTTCGCGCTGAGTCTTGCCCAATCCGCTGGCTCGCGCATGATCAGCGCGCTCGATGGGCCATCAACACGTCGGCTGTTGGCGGTGGACCCGGTTCACCCGAATGCCGTCGTGTTGCTGGAAGGTCCGCGGGCGGATGCGGTGGCGGCAGAACGCTGGCGATTGCTGCGCATCGATGGCCACGGTCGCGAGCAGGTGTTGCACTCGTCAGCACAGCGGATCACCGGATTTGCCTTTGAGCAGAATGGTCGTCTGGCCTACCTGGCGCGCCTCGGTGACGACGGCATCGGCGTGTATCGATTCGACGCGGCGCGCGTTTTGCATCGATTGTTGCGCTGCGAGCCGCTGCTGCGCTGTTCGCTACTGCACCTCGCCAATCGCGAGCACGAACTGCTGATGCTGGGCGACGCTGCGGGCGATCCCTCTCGACTGCTGCGCGTCGATCGCAGCGGTGACCTGCACCTCGTGCATGTGGATCCGCGCGGAGCGGCAGATATCGAAGAGATCGCGGTCGATCCGCTCGATGGGACGCCGCTGATCGCCAGTCATGCCAGCACGCGTCCAGCCAGTCATGGCCTCAGCCCGATGGCGCATGCGCATCTGGAGCGCATCGAGCAGGCGCTGGGCGCGCGCAGTTTGTCGATTCAGCCAGGCGGCGCCGACCAAGCCGCTTGGCTGGTCGGTGAGCGCGACAGTGGGCTTCAGGGCGCGCGTTGGCACCTCTATGACCCCAAATCAAAAACGCTCCGTCGCATCCTTGCAGAACCTCCGCTGCAGCAGCGCAGCCTGCGCAGCACCGAGTGGATTGCGGAGTCGTCGTTGGCACGCAAGATCGCCTTCGAATGGATCGCATCGGATGGCATGCGTCTGCATGGCCAGGTCCTGCTGCCACCGGGGCGGGATCCGGCCGCGCTGCCGCTGATTGCACAGATCCATGGCGGCCCGTGGAATCATGTCCGGCCCGGCTACGACAGCCATACGCAGCTGCTGGTCAATCGCGGCTACATCGTGTTCGAGCCGGATTTTCGCGGATCGACCGGCCACGGCTTCGGATATCTGATCGCAGCTCGCGGCGACTATGGCAATGGCCGCGTACAGCAGGACATCGTCGAAGGCGTGCGTGCATTGCTGGCGAAGGGGATTGGCGATCGCGAGCGGGTCGGGATCAGCGGAGCCTCGTTTGGCGGCTATTCGAGTCTGCTCGGAGTGAGTTTCGAACCGGACCTGTTCAAGGTCGCCGTGGCTGTCGTACCGCCGACTGATCTGGGATGGGACCTGCGCTGGCTAAGTCGCAGCAGCGAAGCGCTCGAGCTCTCCAATTTTGTGCGCTTCGAGGACTGGCTGCGCCTGGTCGATCTCGATCTAGCCAATCCGGCAACTACCCTGCGCCTGCAGCAGCAGTCTCCGCTGACGAATGCTGAGCGCCTGCGCCGACCAGTGCTGCTGATCGCCGGGGGAAAGGATCGTCGCGTGCCCGTGCGCGGCGTCATCGAATACGCCGCGAAACTTAAACGGCAAGGAGCGGATCTCAGCCTGCTGATCGACCCCGAGGCCGGCCATTCCGGCGGCGACGCGTTGGCCAGAGAGGCGCGCTTCTACTTGGTCGAGCGTAGCCTGCATCGACACCTGGGCGGGTCCGATGCCAGTGCGCCCGACGCCGAGTTGGCGGGCTACCTGGAGCGGACACTGCGCATACGCGGCAGTGCCCTCGGAGAATAGAGGCGGCCATACCCCGCGATGTTTTGTCAGCGACGCGCCAACGAGCTCGCGAAGGGCCGGCTGCAGCCTGCACGGCAGGCAGGCCTGCCCTCGCGAGCGCGCCGATGGCCTTCTTAGTTCGGAACCACAGGACAGGCGACTACGACAGTTGTACTGGACTCGAGGTTGTACGGAGAACGAACCGCAACCGTCACTGTGCCTACCGGATTGCTGCTTGCTCGGCATCGAAAGGTCTTCTCGGGATTCGAGCTCCATGCCGACCAGGTACCGCCGGCACCGACCAGGCTGCCGCCGCGCTTCCATCGATAGGAGACGACATACTGCGAGTCAGCGGTCAATGGACCAGCCAGGCATCCGACCTCGTCGCCGCTGACATCGCAATACACTGTTGGTTCGAGGGCAGCCTGCACCGGAACGCACTCCGGCTCGGAGCACGGGTCGGACCCATCGTCCGGGTCCTCATCCAGCAGTCGGGAGACCAGATACTTGGTGATCGGGCTGGTCGGGCATACGGGAGGCACTTCCTGCGGATCACAGGTCCGTGGCGGAGCGGCAGAGAGCGGTGCCAGCGCCACCAGGGCAAGCAGGCCGAGGCAGAGAGAGATCAGCCGAAACGTGCGCGCAGGTTTCATATTTTGATGACTCCGACGAAGAGGTGATGTGATGGGCCGGCTGCCCGGACCCAGGGCAACAGGTTTGGGATCGCTATCGATCAAATACCCTATTCGGAATTTCGCAGGCGCGAGGACCAGCGCATCCGGGTTCGGTCTTCGACCGTATTGGCTGAAGACTGAACCCGGCCCGATACGAAATGCTCGATCAACTCGGGCGTGCCGAAACCCGGTACAGATAGGCGCCGACCGCGCCAAGGACGGCCAGCCCGATCCACTGGCTGAAGTGCCAGGCGGCGGGCAGGGCGAGTACATCGCCGCGCGCGCTGATCACGATCGGGATCGCAATCGCGATGCCCATCAGCGCCTCGCCAGTGATCAGGCCGGCAGCAAACAGGGTGCCGGGGCGATGGATGCGATCGCGTTCGGCCTCGTCATGTGGCGCCAGCTTGTGCTTGCGCTCAACCAGATAGCTGAGCAAGCCGCCGAGGAAGATCGGCACCATCAGTTCCAGTGGCAGATAGATGCCGATGGCGGCAGCCAGCACCGGCACACGGAACGTCGAATTGCGTGACTTCAACCAGGCGTCGAAGGCAATAATCGCTGCACCGACGACGGCACCGAGCGAAATCATGTCCCAGGGCAATTTGCCGCCAAACATGCCCTTCGCCACGGAAGCCATCAGCGCCGCCTGGGGCGCATTCAGCGAATTGGGGTGCTCGGCGGTGGGCGGTCCAATGCCGTAGGCGGTGGCGAGCAGATTGAGTACCGGCGCCATCACCAGGGCGCAGGACAGCGCGCCAATGCCGAGCATCAACTGCTGCTTCCACGGCGTGGCACCGACCAGATAACCGGCCTTGAGATCCTGCAGATTGTCGCCGCCGACCGCCGCCGCGCAACAGACCACGGCACCGATCATGATGGCGGCAACCGCACCGATCTTGGAGTCGGCGCCCAGCAGGAGCATCAGAACCACCGAGGCGAACAGGATCGTCGCGATCGTGATACCTGAGACCGGGTTATTGGACGAGCCGACTAGGCCGGCCAGATAACCCGAGACCGAAACAAACAGGAACCCGGCGACGATCATGATGATGGTCATCGGAATGCTGACACTCCACTGGTGCACGATCGCTTGATAAAGCCCGAGCAGGGGCAGGGTGAACAGGACCAGGGCAATCAGCATCCACTTCATCGGCAGATCGCGCTCGGTTTCGGGCACATTGGCGTCGCTGCCCTTGCGCGCCGCCGCGATGCCGCTGCGGATTCCCGAGAGCAGGGAATTGCGCAGGGAGAACAGCGTCCAGATGCCACCGATCAGCATGGCACCGACGCCGAGGAAGCGAATTTTCTCGGCGCGGATCAGCCCCGCTGCATCGGCCGCATTCAGCCCTGCCAGTTGCGCCATCAGTGCCGGATCGGTCTGCTGGAAATAGGCGTGATAGAGCGGAATGGCGATGTTGTACGAGAATACGCTGCCAGAGAGCACCACGATGCCGATATTGAGACCGACGATATAGCCGACACCGAGCAGGGCGGGCGATAGATTGGTGCCCATATAGGCCAGGTATTTGCCGAAGAAGGCGCTACTTGCGGCGTTGTCGGGAATCATCCGCAAACCGCTCTCGGCCATCAATTTGACGAAGGCGCCAATGCTGGCCGAAATCGCCAGGATGCGCAGCCCAGGGCCGGGATTGTCACCCGCCTTCAGTACCTCGGCAGCGGCCTTGCCTTCCGGAAATGGCAGCGGATTCTCGACGATCATCGTGCGTCGCAGCGGCACCGAGAACAACACGCCAAGTAGACCGCCGAGTCCGGCGATGGCAAACACCCAGGAATAGCGGAAGTCTTGCCAGTAACCGAGCAGGACCAGGGCTGGAATTGTGAAGATCACGCCAGCCGCAATGGACGATCCGGCTGAGGCGCCGGTCTGCACGATATTGTTCTCCAGGATCGTGCCGCCACCGAGCACGCGCAATACCGCCATCGAGACCACCGCGGCCGGAATAGCCGTTGCAATGGTCAGTCCGGCAAACAGTCCAAGGTAGGTGTTGGCGGCGGCAAGAATCATCGCCAGGATGATCGACAGGATGATCGCGCGCGCAGAAAGTTGCCGCGGTGCAGGCGTACTCATGAAGACTCCGGATCGGCGTTGGATGAAGCCCGGATCGTGGAGTGCGCCGACGAGCACGTCAAGTCTGCACGCACGACGGCGGTGCTGGGCCAACGCTCCAGGCCATGCCGCGGCAGCGAAAGACGCAGACAGGCATAATGCCGCACCCCTGAGTTTGTCTGGACGCCCGATGGCCCGACCCGAGTACCGTCCTGCAGTCTCCACCGGCTGGCGTTACTACTTGTTCCGGCTGCTGTTCCGTTATCGCGAGCGCGACGAACGCTTGTTCGATGTCGTGCTCCTGGGTGTGATTCTGGCCAGCGTGGTGATCGCGATACTCGACAGCGTGCAACCGCTGCACGCACGTTGGGGCACCTGGTTCTATCTCGCCGAGTGGGTATTCACCGTGCTGTTCACGCTGGAATACATCCTGCGCCTGATCGTGGTGCAGCAGCGCCTGCGCTTTGCCGGGAGTTTCTTTGGCGTGGTCGATTTCGTAGCACTGCTGCCGACCTACCTCAGTATTCTTTTCCCCGGCAGCGAGCACCTGATCGTGGTCCGCGTGCTGCGCGTGCTCAGAGTGTTCCGCGTGTTCGAACTGACGGCGTATGTCGGCGAGAGCGGTCAGATGGTGGAGGCATTGCGTCGGAGTCGGCGCAAGATCGCTGTGTTCGTGCTCAGTGTGGTGCTGATTGCGACCGTCTTCGGTTCACTGATGTATCTGGTCGAGGGCCCCGAGCATGGCTACACCAGCATTCCGCGTGGCATCTACTGGGCGATCGTGACGATGGCGACCGTCGGCTATGGCGACATCACGCCGCAGACGCCGCTCGGCCAGTTCATCACCACAATCATCATTATTATCGGCTACGGCATCATCGCGGTACCGACCGGCATCTACACCTCGGAGCTGGTTCAGGCTTCGCTGCCTCACGAGTCGCAGCCCTGCGCCCATTGCGGATTCGAGGGCATCACGCGCGATGCGCGGTTTTGCGCCCATTGCGGACAGACTGTTCCGACGCGGGGCTGATTGGTCGAGGCGGCGACCAGCATTCACTCATCGACTGATGCTTCGACGGCGTTGATATCGCCGTCGAAGCGTTTCGAGGATCAGGTTCCAGCGTCTACGGGAGAATCCGTTGACTTGCTGTCAGCTGCGCAGTAATCCCCGTCTTCCTGAATGCTGAAACAGATCGGCACCATGACCTCGCCGACGATGGCGCGTCCTTGCGCTCGTGCCGGATTGAAGCGCCAGGCGCGCGCCGCCGCGATCGACGCCGCATCGAATACACCGGGCAGCGTGGTCGTGGCAACGACGATATCGAGCGGAACGCCATCACTGCCCACTTTTACGCGGAGCACGACCTTACCGCTTTGCTTCGCCTGAATTGCTGGCTGGGGGTAGCGCGGTGGATGCAGCATCCGGTAACCACTCACTTCTGTGGCCGCGCGCTCCGGCTCGAGATCCAGCGCTGCAATCCACGCCTCGATGCGGAAAGCCGCGCCAGGTTCGCCGGCATCCAGGACAAAAGGCTTCGCGTAATCGAACTGTACGGTTTTTCGCACGATCTGCTCGGCGTCGCGGCGGATGACGCTCTCGATCGTGCCGTGGTCGGCGTCAACGCCACGGTAGACGAAGTCTGCCTCCCAGCGACCGCTGGCGATGCCAAAGGATTGCCCTTCGACGATGTGCAGGATCGGCGCGGACGTCTCTCCGTCGGCAATGAGGTGGAGCTTGACCTTGTGTGTAGCCCGTTGCGGGGTAGGGGCGGTGCCGGCGGTAGCGCCATCGGCAAGTTGTACCTGTGCCGGTTGTGCGGCCCAGGCGGCACACGCTGCGCCGGTTGCGATGACGAGACCAACGACGATGCCGCAGCTTCGGCGCCACTGGGATGGTGCGGGTTGTTTGAACATCTGGATGCGTTCCTTCAAGGGATGGCTGGACTGCCATAAGCAACCGACCGGCAGTCCAGGGACGGCCAGTTGCGTGTTCAGTAGCGCGTCGGCGTAGCAGCGTCGCGCATGGGGGAATTCGCGCAGCACTGCGGCATCGCTGGCCAGCTCATGGTCATAGCGCATGCGGGCGGCGGCGTAGTGGATCAGCGGATTGAACCAGTAGAGACTGCGCAGCGTGGTCGCCAGCGCGTTGGCCAACAGATCACCACGACGCAGATGGCTGCGCTCATGGCTGAGGATGAGTGCGCGCTGTTCGGCGTTGTAGCGACTGTCGAAATCGGCAGGCACCACGATGGTCGGACGCAGAATGCCCAGCACTGCAGGCCCTGCGCCGCTGTGCTCGGCGACGCGATAGCCGCTGCCAGCATCGCGCAGAGCGCCAAGGCTGCGTCGAAACCTGTGTTGCTGCATGGCAAAGCCGAGCACCGCGACGGCGCTGCCGAGTAACCAGAGCACGAGCAGCGGACGCGGGCCCAACAACGGACCCGCAGCGGATGGCACCGTTGCACTGAGCACGGCCTGCGACGATGCGTCGTCCGCGCTCACCGAACCGCTGATGATCTGCACCGGCGCCGGCAGCATGACCGCGACGATGGCGAGCGGCACGATCAGCCAGAGCAGCGGTGCGCTCGCCGCACCAAAACTGCGCCGCCACAGTGGCCGCAGCAGCAGCACCAGTGCCGTCGCCGCGCTGCTGGCGCACAGGCCTTCGAGCAACAGCCCGAGCAGATCACTGGCCATGGTCGAGTTCCTCGATCAGTTTGCGCAGTTCATCGATATCGCTGCGGCTGAGCTCACCATGCGCATTGAAATGCGCAACGAGTGGCGCCAGGCGACCATCGAACCAGCGATCGAGCAGGCCGCGGCTTTCCTCCAACACCCATTCGGACTGCTTGAGCAGGGGGCGATAGCGATAGCGTCGGCCCTCGGCTTCGGCAGCGATCGCACCCTTGGTCAACAAGCGGTTGAGCAGGGTCTTGATGGTGGCATCCTGCCAGTCCGACTGGTCCTTGAGCAGCGCGATCACTTCCTCGGCGGTCGCGCTGCCGCGGTCCCAGAGGACGCCGATGACCCGACTCTCGGCTTCACTGATCTGCATAAGATTACATCCGTAAACGTGGCTATAGATTACGCATGTAATCGACGATGTCAAGTGTTGGTTCGGCTAGCGCGCCAAGTTGCATGGCGACGTCGGAACCTGCAAGCTTGCTTAACTTCCTGACGACGGCGATTGCTGCATGCGTCCGCGCGAATTGGTCGAAGAGTGGATACGGAGGTTCAACGCCAGCGATGTTGATGGTCTGGCCGCACTCTATGCCGAAGACGCGATCAATCACCAGGTGGTGACCGAGCCCTTGCTCGGACGCGCTGCGATCCGGCGGATGTTCGCGCTCGAGTTTGGTCGCGCGACCATGGTCTGTATTCGCGAGAATCTGTTTGAAGACGGCGAGTGGGCCATCCTCGAATGGCGCGATCCACTGGGCCTGCGTGGTTGCGGCTTCTTCCAGATACGTGATGGTCTGATCGTGTTCCAGCGCGGTTACTTCGATCAGCTCAGTTTTTTCCGCATGCAGAATCTGCCGGTGCCCGATCACTATCTGGATGCTTGAATGCCTGCACCTGTTGCGCCGCGCGGCTGGGCAACTGAGCGCTGCGTCGACTATTCGCGATAACCGGGATCGTTGCGCTCCAGATCGCGGATCAGACTCGGCCAGACGAACTGCGCACCGAGTCCGCCGGTCTGCACCTGCATCGCATGCGCGGTGCCGGCGACGATGGCGGGATCGACCGTGATCAGTTCGCCTCCGGCCTGCGCGCTGATCTGGATCTGACAGGCACTCTCGAACACATACATGGCGAGAAAGGCATCGGCGATGCTGGCACCAGCCGTGAGCAGGCCATGGTTGCGCAGGCAGAAAAAAGTTTTGTCGCCAAGGTCGGCCTGCAGCCTGGGCTTCTCTTCGTCTCGGATCGCGACGCCTTCATAGTCGTGATAGGCCAATGAGGCCAGAACGAACGTGCTCTGCTGCGAGATCGGCAAGACGCCGCAGCGTTGCGCCGATACCGCGACGCCGGCGCGTGTATGCGTGTGCAGCACACAGCCGACATCAGCGCGCGCAGCGTGCACCGCGGAGTGGATCACGAAGCCGGCCTGGTTGACGCCGAACGGCGACTCGTTGAGTGCGTTGCCGCCACTGTCGACGCGGATCAGGCTCGACGCGGTGATCTCGTGAAACATCAGGCCATAGGGATTGATCAGGAACTCATGCGCGTCGCCGGGCAGGCGCGCACTGATATGGGTAAAGATCAGATCGCTCCAGCCATAGCGCGCCACCAGTCGATAGCAGGCTGCGAGATCGACCCGGAGCTGCCATTCCGCGTCAGCGACTTTACCCTTGAGGGAGGGGATCAGCATGGGCACGCTCCACCGTCAGTCCGAGTTCAACGACATCACCTGACCGGTCTACTCCGCGGCCACTGGCAATACACGCCCATCAGGGTAGCGCCAGCGCGGCGAGCCCGCGAGCGCTACCGGGACCGGAGTGATTCCGAGCGGCGTGTCTTCACGGACGAATGCTCAGCTGCTAGGTTCGACTGCCCAGCACAGGATGCCGCGCCATGAGCAATGCCGCCCCGCTCGCTTGGAGAAAAATTCCACCGCAGACGCCACAGCCGGAGCCGCCTTACTACATCAATACGGTGGCGATCACGGCGAACGGCGAACGCGTTTTCACGGGGACGTTTTCACATGCCTACAGCGCCAGTGATGTCCGCGGTCCGGGCGTCAGCACGGCGACCACGCAGTTCGGTGCCTATTGCTACAACGCGGCCGGAAATGTGGTCTGGCAGGACAACTGGACCGGCTACGAGGGCGTGTACTGGGCCGCGACCACGCCAACCGGCGACTGGTCGGCGTTCTGTGGCTGGTACTCGGCCAATCCGTACAACGGATTTGTCTTCATCTACGACGCCAATGGCGGCCGCAATGTCAGCTGGACCGGCACCGCATCGCGGGTGTCGATCGTACAGATCTCCGCCAATGCGGTGACCTGCGCTGCTGGCGGTGACGCCGTCTATATATTCCGGCGGACCGCCACCGGCTGGGGCAGCGATCCCCTGGTCATCGCCCTGCCTGCCGGTACCGGCGGGCATGCCGATTCGGTGCAGGCGCTGGCGATGGATGACAGCGGCGCACTGATTGCATTCGGCACCTATCAGGGCCGCATCATGCTCTACAGCATCGCCAATGGCCTGCCTGCCCTGATCGGCAACTACGCCGGGACCTTGTCCGTGCACTCGATCGGAATGAACGCGGCCGGGACCTGTTTTGTCGCCGGTACCGGCAGCGGGCAGGTGCTCTATTTCAGCGTCAGCGCCTTTGCCAGCAGCAATGCACCGACCTGGTCGGCGACCCTCAGCAATGCGAGTGGCACCGCTGCGGCATCCGTCTACGGTGTGGCGATCAATTCCGCCGGCACCTCGGCTTCAGCGGTGGGCAACATTGCCAGCGCCGGTGTCGTTGGTTTGCTGCAGTTGGGTGCTACAGCGGGCACCTGGACCTGGACCGCAGACACCGAACACAATCCAAACTCGACCTCGATGAGCAGCGACGGCGCCCTGATCTCGGTTGCCGATGGGCATCCTGATGGCACGCCCGGCGCGTTCTACGCGTACAACAGCGCCTCGGCCACGCCGCTGTGGATTCAGCCCAGCGGCAACATGAGTTGGCCGATGCAGATCAGCAGCTCCGGCAATGCCGCCGCCGCCGGCAGCGACGATGGCAACGTCTATTACTTCAGCCCGCTCACGCCAGTCAGTCCGGACTGCTGAGTGACGCAGCCGTCGGCTGCCAGCAGCGTGCGCGGCATCGTTCATCGTCGATGGCGCGCACGAGTGAGTGCGAACTCGCGCATAATCGATCACAGCACAGGCTGAGGGGATGACGACATGAGTCAGACGATTGCTACGGATGCTCGGTCGGCCCTGTGCCAGAGCGACTTCAGCAATATCGCGACCGCCGCGATCGAGGCCGGTCAGTCCCTGCCGCAACTGCTCGTAGCGGCCTGCATGCGGCATGGCAATCGACCGGCCTTCAGCAATCTCGGTCATAGTCTGAGCTACACCGAGTTGGAGCGCCGGAGCGGCGATCTCGCCGCCTTCCTGCGCACGGGCCTCGGTCTCGCGGCGGGTGATCGCGTCGCCATCATGCTGCCCAATCTGCTGCAGTATCCGATTGCGGTGCTTGGCGTGCTGCGTGCCGACCTGGTCGCGGTGCTGATCAATCCGCTCTACACAGTGCGCGAGTTGCGGCATCAACTGGTCGACGCGGGTGCCAGCGCACTGATCGTGCTGGACAACTTCGGCGCCGTCGCTGCTGAGTCAATCAGTGGCACGCCGGTGCGCCACGTCATCACCACGCGTGTGGGTGATGCGCTGCCTTGGCCCAAGTCCCTGCTGGTCGATCTGACAATCAAATATCGCAAGAAACTCATTCCGAAATTTGATATTCCGCATGCCGTGCGCTGGCCCCGTGCGATCAGCCAGGGCGCGGGGATGCCGCGTGTGCAGAGCAAGGCCGGTCCGCGCGACCTGGCGCAACTGCAATACACCGGGGGCACCACCGGTGTATCCAAGGGCGCCCGTCTGCCGCATGTGGCGCTGATGGCCAATGTCTCGGCGGCGGAACAATGGCTGGGTCGTGCCCTCAAGCCCGATACCGACCTCGGCCTGATCTGTCTTCCGCTTTATCACATCGCCGCGTACACCAATATGCTGCACGGTTGGGTCCACGGCATCCACAATATTCTGATCACCAATCCGCGCGACATTCCGGCGCTGGTAGCAAGCTTTGCGGCTGCCAGGCCATCAATTTTTTCCGGTGTCAACACGCTTTACGATGCGCTGCTGAACTCGGACGCTTTCTGTCGATTGGATTTCTCGCGACTGCGCCTCTGCGTGCAGGGCGGCACGGCCTTGCGCCGCGCCACGGCCGAACGCTGGAAGGCGGTGACCGGTCGCGATGTCATCGAGATGTACGGACTCTCCGAGACCAGCGCTGGCATCACCACCAATCGATGGGACGCCCCCAATCCGGTCGGCTCGATTGGCCTGCCGATGCCGGGCGTCGAGATCAGTCTGCGCGACGAGCAAGGCACCGAGGTGCCGATCGGTGAATCGGGCGAATTGTGCGCGCGCGGTCTGCAGATCACCAGCGGCTATTGGCAACGTGATGACGAAACGGACGCAGCCTTCTTCGCTGACGGCTGGTTTCGCACTGGCGATATTGCCCGTCGCGGCGAGGGCGAATATCTGTTCCTGCTCGATCGCCGCAAGGACATGATCCTGGTCTCAGGATTCAATGTGTATCCGAACGAGATCGAGGATGTGGTTGCCCAGCATCCGGGCGTGTTGGAGGCCGCAGCAGTCGGCGTGCCCGACGAGAAATCCGGCGAGGCGGTCAAACTGGTTGTCGTGCGCCGCGATCCCGCGCTCAGCGCCGACGACCTGCGCGCGCACTGTCGTGAACTCCTGACCGGCTACAAGCAGCCCAGGATTATCGAGTTTCGTGACAGTCTGCCCAAATCACCAGTTGGAAAGGTGCTGCGCCGAGAACTGCGCTGAAATCTTGACATTCGGCCCTGGGCACTTTGATAACGAGGCGCGCCTTCAGCACGCGCCTCGATTCAAGCCATCGCGCCATTCGCGCTGGTCAGGCCGTGCGCCGAATCAGCAGCAGGCCGGATGCGGCAGCCAGTGCCAGCAGGACCAGAAGTCCGATCCGATCAAGCGCAGGAACCGGAATGCCGGGTTCCGGGAATCCGCTGCCACTGAATCCAAGATTGTCGACGCCTTCGGCCTGGTTGTTGTTCGACAGCAGCGAGATGCGGCCAATCGGCGTCGATGAACTTACGCCCCAGAAATTGCCCGGACCGCTCGCAGCGGCCATCGCGTCGGTGCCGAGCAGGGCGCCGCTGGCATCGAACACCTGGATGGTCAGTACATCGGGCGGTCCCGAGCCAGGCCCCGGCGTACTGTGCAGGTCCATGCCGGCCGCATCCACCGGTGGATCGAACAACATGTCGAAAGCATCAGCAAAAGTATTGGAAACCAACGCCTGTGTCGGATTCAACGAGGTGCCCTGACCCAGCAAGATGAGTGCGCCCATCTCAGGACCTGGGTTGTCCTGGAATGTGACGCCTGCCGCGATCGAACCTGGCGCAAATCCGCAGAGCGTGTCGCCGGCGGCGGACAAGGGCGCGTCACAGACACTGAAGCCACCGGGCGTGGCATTGCCTGCCTCGAAGTCTTCAGTCACCAGACCAGGATTGCTGCTCTGGAACAGGGTGCGATCGGTGAAGATCGTCAGTGCGCCAAGATTGCCCGGCACCGAGTGCGGAGTGGGGTTGACGGCCGCGGGCGTGCCGGGCGTGGCGGCGGCTTCTACATAGCTGCGCGGCTGCGCGGCGACGGAAAACGCACAGGCGAAGCTGGCCAGGCCAGCCGCCAGCCGGTAAGCAAGATAGTGACGCATCGGGGTCCCCTGTTGGCTTCGATTCGCAATTGGTGTGGATTGAAGCTGATGCCCAAGTAGGACAACGGCGTCGGTATCACATGCCGGAAAACGCCGTCGCAATGGCGCCTCGGCCGGGGCGGGCCCGGCTTGGCAGGGCGTAGCCAGAGCACCAGGTTACGGCTGCGCGTCATTTCGGTGACAGCGATGTCGCGCGGAGCGTGTGCTGCGCATACTATTCGCCGCTCCCCGTTCGGGACCGGCGGAGTCAGGGTCGTGGTCGGCGCTGCTAAACGGCGCACGGCTTGCGATGGATGCAAGCTCTGGATGCCGCGTCCCGACCTCACAGATCAGGATCCATCAACGTGAACAACAAAACCAGAAAGGCGCAGACCAAACCGGTATCCGCTGCGGCATCGGCTGCCAACAAACAGGCAGGCGTCGCGAAGTCGCTCCCGGTCGCAGCCAAGCCGCCGAAGCCGACACAGCTCCTTGCCAAATCCAGCGAAAAGGCCAAGCCAGTCAAGGCCAAGCCAGTCAAGGACAAGCAGGTCAAGGACAAGCAGGTCAAGGACAAGCCAGTCAAGGACAAGCAGGTCAAGGAAAAGCAGGTCAAGGAAAAGCAGGTCAAGGAAAAGCAGGTCAAGGAAAAGCAGGTCAAGGAAAAACGTGTGCGCGGCAGTTTCAGCATGCCCAGGCGCGACTACGCGTTGATCGCTGAGCTTAAGGCGCGTTCGAAGCAAGACAGCCTCAACGTCAAGAAAAACGAACTGCTCCGCGCCGGCCTGCGCAGCTTGGCGGGCCTGTCGGCCGAGGCATTGCGGACCACACTGAGCGCCCTCGAACCAGGCGCTCCCGTCGCTGGCGCAAAACTCCGTCGTCCTGGCCACTGAAGCGCGCGCCAGCGCGGAATGGTCGCGGTCGGGCGGATGCATGTGCATCGCGCCGCAATGCGGCCTCGCCTATCTATTGATGCGGCAGAATCCTGGGCGCACGATGCGCCGTGCGGGCGAGATCCATGCTGAACAGTGCGATTGAACTTCAATGCAGGCTGCGGGTCTCTCTAGAGATGCTTCGGCCCGGCCCGCGGCGCGCATTCGATGGACATCAGCTCCGCTTCCGCTTCGACGCGATGAAACCGAGGACCCAACATGATCTTAGGACTGCGCACCGTCTGTTACCCAGCGCCCGATCTCGCTCGTGCCAAGGTCTGGTATAGCGAGGTACTTGGCCAGGCGCCGTATTTTGATCAACCGTTCTATGTTGGATTTTCGGTCGGCGGATTCGAGCTTGGGCTGATTCCCGACGCTACGCCCGGCATTGAGGGCACGCAGGCGATGTGGGGTGTCGCGGATGCTGCGGCAGCACTCGCACGTCTGCTCGCGCTGGGCGCCAGTGAACTGGAGCCGGTGACCGATGTCGGCGAGGGCATTCGCGTTGCCGCCGTGCGCGACCCGTTCGGCAATCGTCTCGGCATCATCGAGAACCCGCATTTTGATCCGACGAACATTCGATAAAGGAATCCGATGAAACCCACTGTTATTGCGCTATTGATGGTCTTGGCGGCCACCGCCTGCTCCAAGAGTGCGCCGGAATCGGAGGCCGATGCGACGACGGCTCCTGCCGCTGTAGCGGTGACGGCACCAGCCGCCGTGGTGCCGCCCTCGGATCCGGTAGTCGCCGCATCCAGTGCTTCCGCGTTCCTGAAACAGGTTTCCGCGCTCTGCGGCAAGGCCTACGCCGGTCGGGTCGTAGTCGACACGCCGAAGTCCGATGACTCCAGCTTCGCCGGCAAGCCGCTGGTCATGCATGTACGCGAATGTGGCGAGGACCAGATCCGGATTCCGTTCCATGTGGGTGACGATCATTCGCGTACCTGGGTATTGACCCGTCGCGACCAGGGCCTGCAGCTCAAACATGATCACCGACACGAGGATGGTCGCAGCGATGCCGTCACCCTCTACGGTGGCGACAGCGCGCCAACCGACAGTCCCGTGCGCCAGACCTTTCCGGTGGATGCTGCATCCAGCGCAATGTTCGATCGTGCCGGTCTGGCCGACTCGATGCACAACACCTGGGCCATGGAGATCACACCGGACCAACGCTTCATGTACGAATTGTCGCGACCGGATGGGCGGTTGTTCCAGGTCGAGTTTGACCTCACCGCGCCGGTCGCTGAGCCGCCACCGCCTTGGGGCGCGGACGCGGTGGGCAGCCCCTGGTAGGGGCGCGGGAGCGGATGATTCAGGGTTCGATCCGGAACGACAGTCCGTAGCGATCGTCGATCGCAAAAACCATCATTGTGGTGATCAAGGGATCCGGGGAAGCGGTGACGCCGGCAGGGCCAATATCGGCATCGGCACGCCAGGGCGTCGCCTGCACCATCGCCTTCGCGGTGCGCTGGCCGGTCACCTGGATACGCAGGATTCCGCCCGTCTTGCTGACCACCTTGAAGCGGCCGCGGCTGCGCACGATGTTGCCAACGGGATCGACGAGGCCTTGCACGATGGACATTTCATTGCTCCCCTGTGGATGCAGCGCGCATATCGCGCCAGTAAATCGCCTTGCCATGAGCTGAAACTTCAGGCCAGTCCAAGCTCGGCCCGGATGCACGGCAGCCAGTGTTGTTCGGCCAGTCGCTTGAAGCCACGCTCATTCGGATGAATCTCATTGCCCCAGTCGCTGCTCGCCGGCAGGCTGCCGCGGCCATCGACCACGGCGACACGCGCGTGCGCCGTCGCCAGCCTGCTGGCCGCGGCGACGAACTGATCGATCAACCAGCTGGCAACCTTGTACTGATCGACGGGATCAGCGAGTCCGACGGCGCTGAAGTGCGGCTTCAGCCAGGGGCCAAGGCGGATGGGGCCAATCTTGTAGGGGCGGCCGCTGGCGAAGGGATAGTCATAGCTGTTGATCAGCACGGCACAGCCGGGTGCAACGTCGTTGCGCAGTTCGATCACACGCGCGAGATCGTCGACGACAAAACTGAGCGCCCGGCCGAACGCGCGCAGCCGAATATGTCTACGCACCAGGTTTGGGACCGCTGTCGGCCACTCGGTGTCGGGGGACTGGGGTTCGTCCGGGTGCTTCACGAATTCGGCAAGTTCGTCGCCGACAATGTCATTGCCGCCCATCGACAGCAGGAGCAGGTCGAACTGCCAGGCGCCGAGTTGCTCGCGCAGGCGCGGGAGCAGGGCCTTGATGGCGGCGCTTTCGCGCCCCGGTACGCTGTTGTTGAAAAACAGTGCCTGGCGACGCAGTCCGCGCTCGATCTGTTTCTGCAGGTCAATCGACTTGACCGGATACTGGAACCAGGAATCGCCCAGACAATAGATCCGCGGCCAGGACGGGTGGCGGTGGCTGGCGTCTATGAAGCGTCTGGTCTCGTGTGACATCGGATGCTCCCCTGGTTTCGGCTGTGGTCACGCTTTGTAACGCACGATGCCAGATCAGTCTGAGCGACCGTCGGCAGAATTGTCCCAGTCCTGCGTTCGCTCGCGCCGTCCATCGTCGTTCTATCCGATGACCTCGCTCAGGAACCGCGGCTGATGAGTGTTCGTGCCTCCGAGCGTGCGCCCTCCCACAATTCGCAGCGTTGGTGCAGGGAATGGCATCCACCCGGCACCAGAACTGGCAGTATGCTCTCGATCCATTGCCAGGCAGCGGCAGCAGGTATGAGTGACGCGACGCTCGAACAACATACTACCGCGCTCCTGTTGGGCCGGATCCGCCGCGGTGATCCGGCTGCCCGGGTAGCCCTGGTCGCCCGCATCGAGCCCTTGCTGCGCCGCTTCGCGCATGGCCGCGTGCCGCAGTTGTTGCGTCACCAGGAGGACACCGCCGACCTGGTCCAGCTGACCTGGCTCAAGGTGCTCGACAAGCTCGATTCGATTGAACCGCGCGAGCCGGGCGCGTTCTTCGCCTACCTGCGCACCGTTCTGCTCAATGCCCTGCGCGAGTCACTGCGCCGGCACGGGCGCTCGCCGATCGAGGCAGGATCGGATGTCGAGGAACTCGTGCATTCGGTCTTGCCGGCCGCCAATGTCGATCCCGACGACTGGGTTGCCTGGGAGCAGGCACTGGCGATTCTGTCCCCCGATCATCGCGGCCTGGTGCTGATGCGGTTCGAATTTGGCATGAGCTTTGGAGAAATTGCTGCCGAGCTTGGCGAGTCGCCCGATGGCGTGCGCATGAAGGTCAATCGGGCGATGGCGCGGATGGCCAGCGCACAATGACGTCGACTGACGACACCCTGGAGGACTTGATCGCAAGGATCAGTGCCGG
This sequence comes from Lysobacterales bacterium, assembly GCA_043738015.1. Lineage (GTDB taxonomy): Bacteria > Pseudomonadota > Gammaproteobacteria > Xanthomonadales > Ahniellaceae > 0-14-3-00-62-12. Next base: position 13,741 of record JAYSZM010000002.1, on the reverse strand, counting down.
CGAACCAGTTGATCTGGATCTCATTCCCGCCGAGCTGCTTGCGCTGCCCGAAGTCCAGCGACTGTTACAGATGGCGCGTGTCGTCGGTGCACTCGATCGCAACGCGATCGATGCGGCCATCGACGATGCCGCCCCTGCGCAGCTCGGGCCATGGCGCCTGTTGCGCTTGTTGGGCAGTGGCGGCATGGGCGAAGTCTGGCTGGGCGAGCGCAGTGACGGCGCCGTGGAGCATCGCGTGGCAGTCAAACGGCTGCGCGCGGATGTCGACCACTTTCGCGAGCGCCTGGCCAGCGAACGACGCATCCTTGCCCGACTCGAGCACCCCAATATCGCGCGCTTTATCGACGCCGGCGTCGATGCCCGCGGTGCGCCCTGGCTGGCGCTGGAGTTTGTCGACGGTGTGCCGATCAGCGTCTGGTGTACACAGCAGTCGCTGCCGTTGCGGGCGCGCCTGCAACTTTTCCAGAAAGTATGCGCGGCCGTTGGACATGCCCATCGGCACCTGATCGTGCATCGCGATCTCAAACCGGCCAATGTCTTGGTCAACGCGGAGGGTGAGCCCAAGCTGCTCGATTTCGGCATTGCCAAGTTGTTGGATGGCAGCAGCAGTGAGCACACCTCCAGCGCGCTGACGCCGGCCTATGCTGCGCCCGAACAGTTGCGTGGCGGCGAGGTCTCGACCGCCACCGATGTGTACTCTCTGGGTTTGCTGCTTTTTCGGATGCTTTCCGGGGTGCTGCCCGACACCCGTACCGGCGATTCTGCCGCCGCGGTGCTGGCGCGTCTGGATGAAGAGGAGACACGCCGACCGAGTCGCCATGCGGTGCTGTCCAAGTCGGTGCTGCCGTACCCGGCAACCGCGCTCGAAGGCGATCTGGATGCCATTGTGGCGCAGGCCATACGCGCACAGCCGGAGGCTCGCTATGGATCGGTTGCGGAGCTGTCCGCCGACATTGGACGCCATCTGGATGCCCGGCCAGTGCGCGCACGCGCGCCGACACGGCGCTATCGACTCGGCCGCTTCGTGCAGCGCAATCGTGGTGCCGTTGCGCTCGGCATGCTCGCGGTCACCACCCTGGTGGTCGGCAGCGTGATTTCCTTCAATCTGGCGACGCGTGCCGAGCGTGAGTCGGCGTCGGCGCAGCGTGCGCTGGCACGTGCCGAGCGCGTATCCGAGTTTCTTGGCTCGCTCTACCGCGAACAGGATCCGCTGCAGCGCGCGGGCACGCGCGCGCGGACGCCCGATGTGCTGATCGCCGAAGCCGTGGCACGCGTGCAACGCGAGTTGGGCGATGATCCGCTCAGCCAGGCCCAGCTGCTGCGCGTGCTCGGCGAAGCCCAGTTGAACATCTCGGACTTGAGCGCGGCGCGTACCACACTCGATCTTGCCAGGCAGCGGGCGCAACAGGGTTCGGCGCCCTTGTTGTCTGCCGAAATCGACAGCGCACTGGGCATGCTGGCGCGGCGCGAACTACGTTTGGAAGACGCCCTCGTGCTGCTTGATCGAGCGGTGGCCGTCGCCGAGGCGGAGCGCGGCGCGGACAGTCTGGAAGCCACCCGGATGAAGTCGCGCCGGGCCGGCGTTCTGGTCGCTCTCAGTCGTTTCGAGGAAGCGCGTGCAGAGTTGGAACCTGCCTATCAGCACCTGGTCCAGCAATTGGGACCGCTGGCGACCGAAACGATAGAGACGCAGCTCGCGCTCGCTGTGGCGCAGGAGCAGATGCGCGACGATCCTGCCGCCTTGCTGACCCTGCGCGCCAATGTGAAAGCAGTAGAGTCGGCCTTCGGGCCCGACCATGCACGTCTGGCTCGCGTCCTGCTGACCCTGGGTGAAGTGCTACGGCGTTCGCGCGATTTTCCGGCTGGCCGGCAGGCGCTGGAACGCGCTGCATTGATTGCCCGGCAGCAGTTCGGTGCGATTGACCCGGAGCTTTCCAATGTGCTGCAGCGCGCCGCCACGCTGGAGCGCGACGCTGGCGACTTGCCGCGCTCGATCGCGCTGCTCGACGAAGCGGCGCTCGCACTGGGTTCGGCGGAAGAGGACAAAGGTTCGCGCGCCCAATTGCTGGCTACCCGTGGCGGCAATTGGATCGAACTGGGCGACGGCGGGCGCGCCGAGGCGGATCTCCGCGAGGCGCTGCGTCTGCGCAGCGAGGCCGGCGGCTCACGCTCCGGGTTGTCCTGGTTCACCCAGGCGCAACTCGGTCAGGCGCTGGCCCTGCAGGGCCGATTTGTCGAGGCACATGCGCTGCAGTTGGAAGCCGCCGAGCAATTGCGCGAGCAGCTGGGTCCGGACGCCTATCAGAACGCGCTGATTTCGATTCGACGGGGACTGGTCTACGCGCTGCAGGAGGACTGGCGCAATGCCACCCTGCACATGCGTGAGGCGGTGCGCCTGGCTGAGGCTACTTATGGCCGCAATCACTACATGCACTTTTCCTGGACACTCGAGCTCGCGAGCTACCTCAGCAAGATGGATGAGAATCGGGCGGAAGCCGCTGAGCTTGCCGACGATCTGCTCGCCAGATGGACCGGAAAAGACGAAATCGTTGCCGACTATGCCGATCTGATCGAGCTGCGCTGCCGACTGTACGAACTTGCAGGGAAGTCCCCCGAGGCACGTCGACTGGCGCGGCAGGCGCTCGATCGCGAGGATATGCAGGCCACTGCGGCGCAGCGTCAGGCACTGGAACGGATTGCTCGGGAGGGCTGAAGCGCTCAGTCCGCCCGCCCTGGCTGCGTTCGCTTTCCTGATCTGTCGGCATTCGCGTCTTCAGGAATCTGGAGAATGCCGCTATGCGATCCTGTTTCGCCGGGCTGTTGGCCCTGCTGCTCACCGGCCCTGTTTTTGCCACCTTGCTCGGCAGTTCGATCAGCGTACAAGGGGTGCTCAACGCCAATGGTCAACCCGCCGATGGCGTCTACGACCTGCGCATCACACCCTACCCTGATCCGGCGCTGGGGCCGGAACTGGCGCCGGCGATCGAACTCGACAACGTGTTCTTCCTGCAGGGCGCGTTCACCACACGGGTGGATTTTGGCCGCAGCCTGTTTCTCGGTGACGCGGTCTACTTCGAGATCGCAATCCGTCCGGGCACCGGCGGCGGTGACTACGAAATTCTCAGCCCGCGCCAATTGGTGACCGCGGCACCGTACGCGCTCAAGCCCGCGGCAGCCAGCGTCACCGATCTGGAGCTGGCGCTGGATGCGGTCGGTTCGGCGCAGATTCTTGATGGCAGTGTGCGCAATGCCGAATTGGCCGACGGATCGGTGAGCACCCTGAAAATTGTCGACGCTGCGGTGATCGCCAGCAAGCTCGGCGCTGCCGCGGTGACCACGAGCAAACTGGATGTCGGCGCCGTCGCGACCATTGCCTTGGCCGACGCCGCGGTCACCCAATCGAAACTCGCCGTAGACTCGGTGGATAGCGCACGCATCATCGACGGTAGCATCGCCGCGGCCGATCTCGCGCCCGACCTGCTCGCCCTGCCGTCGTGGAACCTCAACGGCAATGCGACCAGCGCTGGTCAATTCCTCGGCACCACGAACGCGACACCGCTTGATCTGCGCAGCGATGTTGGCGTGACCATCAATGGCAACCGCTTCAACAACAATACCGAACTGACCATCCGGGGTTCGCCGGCGACCGCCGAGACCCATGCCGACCTGACGCTGTGGCCGCGCGCCGGCACAGCATTCTTCAATCTGGCCGTGCTCGGCAATGATCCTGCCGCCAGCATGATGGCAGTGAGCTCGGTGGGAACCAGTCCGTTCACCGGCTATGTGACGCGGCTGATCCTGAGCTATTCGGGTCAGCTTGGAGTGGGCGGCAGCGATCCGACGCCGATAGCGACCCTGCACGCTACCCGAAGCGACCTCGGTCTCGATGCCGGGGACCTGGCCGACAGCTATGAAATCATCGCCGAAGATGCCGATGCCCAGGCGGCCCTACTGAGCAACAATGCTGGCGCCAGTGGTTCGAGTCTGCTGCTGGGTGAGTTCAATGGCGGAAGCTTCGTCAACGGTTGGAGTCTCTGGCGTGCGACCGGCGGCATCACCCGAGTCCCACTGAACTTCGCCTACGGAACCAGCAATGCGCCTACCTCCAACCCGAGCCGGATGAGCCTGTACAACGATGGCGCAATGTTCGTGGGCAATGTGGCGCCGAGCACGCCGCCACAGAGCTCGTTCCTGTTCACCGACGCGTCCTCGCTGACGGCGTTCAACACCTCGGCGGCCAACCAGTTTCTGATCCGCGCCGCCGGCGGTGTTGCGATCAACCGCACACCGGCCTCGACAGCCACCGAACTGAGCATCGCACCGTCCACAACCGGCGGCAGTACCGATCTGGTACTTGGACCCAGCGGCAGCACGGCAGCAGACGCCAGTATCACGATGGGCACGCCCGGCCAGGAAACCAGCTTTCGCATCTACACGGGAAGTTCGCCCTCGGGGAACGGGTTCTTCACTGTGGCAAGCAGCAACTCGGCCACCGCTGAAACGCCGGTGTTGCAGCTGGTCACCAGCGGTGGTCAGTTCTTCCGCTACTTCAGCTTGTTCCGCGGCAAGTCCGATGGCACTTATCTGCTGCCCACATTTCCGATCCATGTCGGCGACGCCTCGATCGCCAACAGCGGCAATGGCGCGCATCTGACGGTAGGCGGCAGTTGGGTCAATGGTTCCAGTCGAACCTTCAAGCGAGACTTTTCCGCAATCGACACCCGCGCCGTACTGGATCGGCTGATCGCGCTGCCGATATTGCGCTGGCGCTACAAGGGTGAGGACGCTGATCTGCACTATGGCCCGGTTGCGGAGGATTTCAAGGCCGCTTTTGGCCTCGGCGGTGATGCCCGCTATATCGGCACGGTGGATGCCGACGGCGTCGCTCTGGCGGCGATCCAGGGGCTCAACGCCAAACTGGAGCGTGAGAACCAGCGGTTACGCCATACTCTGGATGGTCTGATCACTCGGATCGAAGCGCTCGAACAGGGCCGGAGCGGCAACGATGCGCGGCGCTAGCCGAGCTAGCCGCGTTGCACTGATGATCGCGGCTTCGCTCGGGCTCGCCGCCGCGCCGGCATGGTCGGCGCTGCAACTGCGGCGCATCAGTCTCGATGGCGCCGGTGGGGGCATTGCCGAGAGCACGAGCTACCAATTGGTCGTTGCGTACGGACAACACGATGCCGACCAGGCCGCCTTGAGCGCACAGTACGGCTACCTCGGTGGGGTATATGCAGAGCTGCCCAATTCACTGATTTTTGCCGACGGTTTCGAGGTCGACTAGGCGCCCGGCGTTTACTCCGCTTTCAACAGAGGCTCGGGTTGATAGACCAGCAGGGCACTGCCGAGCCGACTGTTGAGACCCTGGATCGGCATCAACAGAAATCGCTCCTCAGCATTGCCCGCTCCGGCGTGCACGCTGACCGTGGTGGCCGCCAGCAGAGCCGGCGGAAAGTGATCGGCGAACACGGCATCCTGCAGCTTGCGGTCACTGGCCAGGATGATCTTGCCCTCGGGATCTGCGAGCACCACAAGCTTGACGCGCTCATTGCGCACCAGATCGGCGAAAAACTCGTCGATCTGGCCAAGATTGCCGCGGATCATTTCGCCGCGGATCGACCAGGCCAGCGTGGTTCCCATCAGTACATGGGCCGACTCGCTGTTCTGACGCATGGCCGCATTGGCGCTGCTCAGCAGTGTCGCCTGCTTGCTGCTGGCCTGCTCAGTGAGCGACTTGAGTTGCGTCCGCAGATCGGTCTCGATCTTGCTGATGGCGGTCTGCTTCCAGACCAGCAGGAGCAGGATGATCAGCACGGTGACGAGGAACATCCAGACCGGCAGACGCGTGCTCTGCAATTTGCTCCAGGCCGACGGCGATGCGGGCGCGTTGGCCGTCGTGGATGATTCGGTATTCATGGGCGTCTCCTGTCGGGCAGGCGACCAAGCGTCGCCGGCGATGAGCGCGAAGGTGCGGTTACAGGCTACACCCGCAGGCGAGATGACGCGACCAGGCGCGGATCTATCGTTCAGCATGCGCGGACCCGAAGTGAATTCGCGCGCCAGCGGCCGCGCGCAACCACCCTCAACGGCGCGCCGCAATTGATCAGAAATCACTGCCCTGGAGGCGACCGCGTTCGGTGCGCCGGTCATAGCTGTCGTTGCGCAGCAGCAGTCGCATTTGCTCGCGATTCTGCACATTGCTGACCCGCTGACGCAGTTGGGCGCAAGTCAGGGTATCGGGCAGCGCGCCGAGACCTTTGGCGACTTCGTGCGCTGCGGCAATCGCAAGCGCGCGATGGCCCTGTTCGTGCTCGACCAGGGCTCGATGCATGCGCTGCCAGGCATTGCGCAACCTGTCGCGCACCTGGCCCGTTGGCTTCCATTCCGGCAGGGACACCGTGATTTCGATTTCGACGCTGGGCCGGTCCAGGCGACAACCGCGGTCCACCGGCAGCAAATCGTAACGAGTGATCATTGCCGCCTCGGTCAGTGCATGCGAGCGCACGCCATCGGCCCGTTTGGGTCGGCGCGCATCCAGTTGGGCGCGCAATTCGGAATAGTCCACCGCATCGACGAGGTAGTTGCGCTGCTGCTCAGATATCTTCACCGACGCACCCTGGTGTATGGGTTCTGCGGCGCGGCTGCATGCAGGCGCGGTCAGGCCGAGGAAGCTCAGGGCGATCAGAATTAGTCGCTGCTGCAACATGCAGTGGCTCCAGAAGGACGGGCGTCCAGTAACCGACGTCTGGCGGTCCCAAAACGTCGCAGACGCGTCCCTAGACGGGATCAAAGAGCGCCGCAATATCGTCCGGCGTGATCGGCAGCGATTCGTCGCCACTGTCGGCGAGCAGCGCGTTGGCGAGCGCTGCCTTGCGCGTCTGCAATGCCTGGATTTTTTCCTCGACCGTGCCGGTGCAGATCAGCCGATAGACGAAGACCGGCTTGTCCTGGCCAATGCGGTGCGCGCGATCGGTGGCCTGCGCCTCGACGGCCGGGTTCCACCAGGGGTCGTAGTGGATCACGGTATCCGCGGCGGTGAGGTTCAGTCCAACACCACCGGCACGCAGACTGATCAGGAACACCGGAACGCCGCCCTCCTGGAAGCGATGCACCGGTTCGTCGCGGTCACGCGTGCTGCCATCGAGACGTACGAACCCGATCTGGCGTTCTCGCAGTTCCGGCTCGATCAAATCCAGCATCCGGGTGAACTGCGAGAACACCAGCACGCGCCGACCGGCCAGCACCAGCTCATCGAGCATTTCGATCAGCCGCGAGAGTTTTGCGGAATCCTCCACATTGCGGGCGCTGTCGAGATCGAGCAGGCGCGGGTCGCAGCAGGCCTGGCGCAGCTTGAGCAGGGCATCGAGCACGATGATGCCGCTGCGGCCGACACCGCGATCATGGATCGCCTCCTGGACGCGTTGATGCTGGTGCAGGCGCAGGCTTTCGTAGAGATCACGCTGGGCGCCAGCGATCTCGATCGACTCGATGATCTCGGACTTGGTGGGCAGATCCGCCGCAACCTGTTCCTTGGTCCGGCGCAGCAGAAACGGTTGGATCCGGCGATTCAGCCGCAGCTGACAATCCTGATCGCCGAGCTTCTCGATCGGCGTGCGGAACAGGCGGACAAAACTCTTTTCATCGCCGAGCAAGCCGGGCGCAGCGAAATCGAGCAGGGACCAGAGCTCGCCGAGATGATTTTCGACTGGGGTACCGGTCAGACAGAGCCGCTGTTCGGCATTGAGGGTGCGTGCAACGGTGGCCGCCAGCGACTTCGGATTCTTGATCGCCTGCGCTTCGTCGAGCGCGACCACACTGTACGCCTGCTCCGCATGCATCTCGCGATCACGCACCAGCAGGGTGTAGCTGGTCAGAATCAGGTCGAAGTCCTGCAGTGATTCGAAATCGCGGGCGCGTTGGGCGCCATGCAAGGTCAGCACACGAAGTTGTGGAGCAAAGCGCGCGGCCTCGCGCCGCCAGTTCGGCAGGACGCTGGTCGCGGTCACCACCATCGCCGGATTGTTCAAGGTTCCGGCCGCCTGCTGGCAACAGACATGGGCCAGCAATTGCACGGTTTTGCCAAGGCCCATATCGTCGGCGAGGATGCCACCGAGTTCGTAGTGACGCAGCGCTGACAGCCAGTGCAGGCCGTCGGACTGATAGGGACGCAGTTCGGCTTTGAAGGTTTCGGGTAGCACCGGTGGGCTGGGCAATGCCAGTCCGCGATAGCGTTCGGCAATGGCGTGCAGGCGCTCGCTACCGATCAGGCGGTGGCTCGCAGCGATCTGATCGAGCAGAATCAGGGCGCCAGCGCGTGCGCGCGGCAGGCGCAGCCGGCCGTCGGCATCGGGCTCCGCGTCCATCGCGAGCTCGAGCACCGGAGCCAACAGGGCGCGCAATCGACGCACCGGTACCGCCACCCGCCGGTGCTCATCGATCGGCGCAAACCATACGGTCTGATCGGTCTCGTGGGCGCCGGGCTTTAGCGGAAAGCTCGGCGTCTCCAGCGCGCGCAGCAGGATCGGCAGCAGGGGTACGCGCTCGCCATCGACTTCGATGCCAAGATCGAAATTGAACCAGGAGGTGCCGCTGGATTCGTCAACGGTGGCGTACAGCTGCGACGGACTGGCGCTGACCTTGACCGGGAAGTCGGCGGCCGTGCTGACCCGGAATCCATACTCGACCAGCTGTTCACCCAGATGCAGGAACAGATTGATCTGGTCGCTCGCCTGCCAGGTATCGAATACCCAGTCGTCGTCGCGCAATTCCTCATTCTCGAGTGCGCTGTAGCGCGCCACCCGCATCGGGGTCAATCCGATCTTGCGCAGGCGCGCGATCGCTTGCCGCTCGAATTCATCATCGACCTCGGCATCCGCGCCGAGCGTCAGATAGTCAAACGAAAGCCTCAGTGCGCACAGTTTCTCGTGCAGGTCCTGACGGCGGACGCGCAATTCCACGGCGGCAACCGGGCGAGCGCTTGGCGCGGTGCTGCGCGCAGCTCCGAGCTTGACCGTGCGACCGGCGACCGCGAGCAGGGCGGCGGCGTGCTTGCACCAGGCCATCGCCTGACAGGTGCAATGCGACTCGACGCTGCGCTTGCCATTGCTGCCACGACTGACGACTTCAACCAGCCAGGGTTCATCGCGGGCGCTATCGACCGCGCCATGCAGGGTGACTTGGCTGGGGCCTTCCTGCAGCGACCATTCGAGCACAGCATCGCGTGCCGCCAGATCCCGGCCGTGACTGAGCACGCTGGCCTGAAAGTACCGGTCCAGTTCGTCGAGCGAGAACGGGAAATGATGCTGACCCTGCATGCGTGTGAATTATCAGGAAGGTTCAGCCGCCCAGCTTACGCAGTCTTGTCCAGCATGTCGAAGGAAACCTGCGAGGCTGCCTTCTACCGCGCAAGCAAAGGGCATCGGCCGGGCCGATTCCGCCTGCACGAGACCGGCTATGCCCAAGCGAGCTAAACTCGCTCTCTTTTGACGCGGAACTGCAGCGTGGGCGAGTCAGCAAAACTGCCGGGGTACGATTTTCCGGCCAACTATTTCCGCCATCAGCACGGTCACCGCCAGCACTATGTCGATGTGGGCAGTGGCAATCCGGTGCTGATGCTGCACGGCAACCCGTCGTGGAGCTACTACTACCGGCGCGTCATCAGCGCGCTGTGCGCGGATTACCGCTGCATCGTGCCCGACCATATCGGTATGGGGCTATCGGACAAACCGGATGCTGCCACCTACGACTATCACCTCCAGCAGCGCGTTGATGATCTCGATGCATTGATCAGGCATCTGATCGATGCCGGCGGCGCGCCCGAACGCGGCTGGACCCTGATCGTGCACGACTGGGGCGGCATGATCGGCATGGCCTATGCCTGCCGCTATCCCGAGCGGATCGCGCGTCTGGTCATCCTCAATACCGGCGCTTTCCCCAATCCCAAGGCGCTCAGTCTCCCGTGGACGCTGCGGCTCGCGCGCGACTCCTGGTTGGGTGGCCAACTGGTGCGCCGCTTCAATGCCTTCGCCTGGGGCGCCAGTCGGTTCGGGATCAAGCGACCGATGTTGGCGGCAGAGCGAGCGGCCCTGCTATCGCCCTATGATTCTCCGGCGAATCGCATTGCAACGCTGAAATTTGTTCAGGACATACCGCTCACGCCGGGCGACCGTGGCTATGACCTGGTCGTGGATACCGGCGCGAAGCTGTCGCAGTTCGCCGATCGGCCAGCGGTGATTTTCTGGGGCCGGCACGACTTCGTGTTCGACGACGCCTTTCTCCAGGTCTGGCGCCAGAAGCTCCCCGCAGCCGTCGTCCACGAATACACCGACGCCGGTCACTATGTGTTGGAGGACGCCCACGAGCGCATCATTCCGGCGCTCAGGAAGTTTCTCGCTGACACGCCCATTGCCGGAACCTGATCGGATGCGTGCCAGCGGGAAGTCAGCTGCTCCGGCATGGATTGCCCGAACGCAGCCCGCAGATTCGCCCGATCCAGCTTGACGCCGCCGCCGCGCGTGAGGGACGCTAGCGGATGGCCTGCTGGGCAGGTCAGGCTGTGGTGTGCTTGCGTGCAGCACACCCAGCATTTCATCGAGCGTCCACAAGGACAAGAGGGTTTATGAAAGACAAACGCGAGATCGTCAGCAACTGGTTGCCACGCTACACCGGCGTGCCCCTGACTGAATTCGGCGAGTACATTTTGCTGACCAACTTCGGCCATTACCTGAGTGTATTCGCCGACATCATCGGCGGCGGCGAGATCCGTGGTGCGGATCGTCCGATGCCGTCGGTCACCTTTGATGGCATCACCCTGATCAATTTCGGCATGGGCAGTGCGAATGCGGCAACGGTGATGGATCTGTTGTCGGCGATCGGCCCCAAGGCAGCGCTGTTTTTGGGCAAATGCGGCGGCCTGAAGCGCAAGAATGCGATAGGCGATCTGGTGCTGCCGATCGCAGCGATCCGCGGCGAGGGCACCTCCAATGATTATCTGCTGCCCGAAGTGCCTGCGCTACCGGCATTCAGTCTGCAGCGCGCGGTCTCCACGATGATCCGCGACCTTGAGCACGACTACTGGACCGGCACGGTCTACACCACCAACCGACGGGTCTGGGAGCACGATGTCCAGTTCAAGCAGTATCTGCGCAAGACCCGCGCAATGGCGATCGACATGGAAACCGCCACGGTGTTCTCGGCAGGATTCTCCAACAGCATTCCGACCGGTGCCTTGCTCCTGGTCAGTGACCAGCCGATGATCCCGGAGGGGGTGAAGACCGAGGCCTCCGACAAGCAGGTGACTTCAGGCTTCGTCGACCGTCATGTGCGAATTGGAATCGAAGCACTGCGTCTGATCCGCCGTCACGGCAAGAGCGTCAAGCATCTGCGTTTCGACGAATGAGCGTGGCTGTGGCGGGGCCTGCACCTGCTGCGCGTGCTGCGCAGATCAGAAACCCAGCTGCAGCAGAATCAGGCTCGGCGCGGCCTTGCCTTGCGGATCGGTCTGAACGCGACACATGAAGCCGCGCTTGGTTTCGCTGGTGAGTCCCTTGTCGACAATCACCGTGGACTCGATGACCACGATGCCTTCGCCTTCCTCACGGATGACGGAGGCAAATTGTTTGGCATTGCTTTCAAATGGCTGATCGCCAATTTCCGAGTCGATTGCGTTAATGCAGATCTGGGCGACTTTCGACTCGGTGCTGCCGCCGCAAGCTGTGAGTCCAAGCGCCGACGTGATGCAAAGCGCGGCGATTCGGCTGGCAACGGCTAGTCTGGCTGGTTTCTTCATGGCCCCTCCCACGATTGGTCTTCAACATAGCGCAAGCTCCGTACGGTCTCAATGCACACAAGTCCCGCGTTGTGTGAAGAATTCGTGCTGCAGTGCAGTGAAAGATGCGGCAGAATGGCACTGCATCCTTCTTTGCGAACGCGCGCGGCGTTAGTCTAGCGAGGCTTGCTGAGCATCCCTGGCAGATGCCACTGCCAGCTGCGCCGCTGCCAAATCCATGTGAAAGGAGTTCACCGATGAACCGCAAGTTGTTGAGTCTCGCCGTCGCGCTCGCCCTGCTGTCCGATGTTCAGGCTCAGCAGGCACCGCCTCCGGACACGGACGCTGACGCCAGCGTGCCGGTCACCCTGGTGTCGAGCAATGCACGCGTCGGGCTCGGCATCAACGAGGACGGCGACATCCACGGCGAGGCGCGCGGCTATTTTGGCGACGACGGTGATTCAATCTGGTTCGGCGAGGGTTGGGCCGCCGATGGCGGGGCCGCGGGCCTGAAACTCGGCCTGAACTGGCTCTGGGCAGGCGCCACGCGTGCCGACAGCATCGAGCGGCCCGACAGCGTTACCGTGGCAAAGTCATTCGTGGCGGTCGATCAAAATGATGGCCACGCGCGCAAGGCCAGCATCGGCATCGGCATGGAGCGCGAAGCCTGGTACGGCGACATTTATGTCGCTGCCGGCATTACCGGCGACCGCCAGGTGGGCCAAAGCACCAGCACCGCGACGACGGTGCTCAGCGGCACCGATGGCGGTCGGCCCTATACGCAGACGCAGACGGTCGAGTCCCTGCTGCGTGCCTTCGAGCACCCCTATGAGACCGGTATCGGCGCGCGGATCGGGCGCTATTTCGATCCCTATCTGCTCCGCCTCAGTGGTGGCCTTGATTACGAGCGCGGCAAGTTCGACAGCAACCAGGTCACGATCTCCGGAGGACTGGAAAAATACTTCAGCAATTCGGGCCATAGCCTGGCGTTGAATGTCGAGCACTACGAGAAGGATGGCGATTTTGAAATTGACAACAACGACACCCGCGCGTGGCTGACCTGGCGCTACGAGTTCGGCCGGCGGCCTCCGTTCCGTCCCGTGGAGCCGCAGCGGTTGGTCGAGGTGCGTCGCGAAGTTTCGACTGGGATCAGTGACGGCGGCGCCAAACCCAGTGTGATCCGCAACGAGCTTGCGATCGACTCCAATGCCTTTTTTGCGTTCGATCGTTCCGAGATCACGCCCGCAGGTGATGCCGCGCTCAGTGCCCTGATTGAAGGTATCCGTAGCGGTAAGCGAGTCAGCCGTATCGGCGTTGCTGGACATACCTGCGATATCGGCAGCGACGCCTACAACCAGGGCCTGTCTGAGCGGCGAGCAGCGAGCGTGCGCGACTGGTTTGTCGCCCATGGCATCGACGCAGGCGAACTTGACGTAGCCGGCAAGGGCGAGCTCGAACCGAAGTTTCCGAATGATCGCGACAACCGTCACCGCAATCGTCGGGTCGACGTCAGCTTCCTGACCATCGAGGAGGAGATGGTTGAGGCGACGGCGCCGCCCAAGGTCGAGACAATCGTCGAGTGGGTGAAGGAGCCGATCGCAGTTCCGGCGGCATGGATCGAGCGCGCGATGCGCAATCCGGCCGAGCACAAGCGTACGGTCGACGTCTACCGATTCGAGACCATCGAAGACACCACAACGCTTGGACCACGCGTGTTTACCAATCGCGCACCGGTCGCCCAGAACGACAGCGCGAGCACGGCCCGTGGCACGACGGTGCTGATTAATGTGCTGGCCAACGACAGCGATCCGGATGGTGATGCGCTCAGCATCAGTGCGGTGACCCAACCGCAGAACGGCACCGCGAGCCAGAGCGGAAGCGCGATTGGCTACACGCCTGCGGCCGGTTTCAATGGTACCGATACCTTCAGCTACACCATCTCCGATGGCCGGGGTGGCACGGCAACCGCGTTGG
>JAYSZM010000001.1:0-103212 GCA_043738015.1 Lysobacterales bacterium | reverse complement strand
CTGAGCATCGAGGTCGGCTCGACAAAGCAGGCATTCGCTCCGTGCAGCGCGCGGTACTCGGCAAACAACTCGGGCGCGCTGCGGGGATGCAGGGTGAGTGCCCAGTAGTACGCGCGGCTGGAGACCAATTCAGCGATCTTGCCGGCCAGTGCCGGCGCACAGCTCAGACGCTCGGTGAACGTCGAGCCAAACCCGATGATGCGGCGTCCCTGCGCGGCAGCGCGAATGCCATCGGCCACCGGATCTTCGCCGGTAAACAGCGGATCGAGCTTGGGCCATCCAGTCTCGGCGACCCGGAAGTAGCCGAGTTCGTCGGCCAACTGCCGGAACGGCAGCGTCGTATCCGGTCCCTGGGTGCAATACAGATCGAACATGCCGCGCATGCGGAAGTGCCCGCGCCCACTGCCGCGCTTCTCGACATTGAAGCCGTGAAAAACCTGGACCTTGATGCCCGGAAAGAACTCCGGCACCCAGTTCGCCGCGCAAAGCACCGCGTCCGGACGATAGCGACGCACCGCACCGGCCGAGTCCAGGAAGGGCTCATCTGCCTGCAAGTGCGCGGCCGCGTCCTGGCCCTGCAGGAACCAACGCGCCTCACCCCCCGCCGCGCGAATTGCCGCCTGCAGCGGACGCAGGATCGGGATGGCGTACAGCTCAGTGCCGAACAGCAGATAGCGCAGCGGAGTTGGCTTGGTTATGGCGAGCATGGTGGGCCGGGAGAGAGTCAGTTGCCATGATGCCCACAATCAGAACAAAGTCCCAGCAACGAGCGTGAGCCGGTTCGGACCGACTTCAACTTGATCAGCACCTCATGCAACATGATTTCATGACTCACGGCTGGACGAGCACCGCCGGGAACATCTCGCCACGCCTCGCCTGACCACCATCGAAGTGACCACCATCGAAGGAAGTAGGATGTGGTGAACGCAGTGAACCGCATCAGTTTTTTGGACAGTTCGCCTCGACTTTCAAGCGGCCTTGAATCGATGCGGTTCGCGTTGCTTACCACATCCTACGGCGCTGGACGACCACCGCACCACAGGGAACGCCTCTTCACGCCTCGCCTGACCACACCGTCGAAGTGACCACCATCGAAGGAAGTAGGATGTGGTGAACGCAGTGAACCGCATCGGCTCGTGGGCAATTTGCCTCGGCCTTCATTGGCCTTGGATTGATGCGGTTCGCGTTGCTCACCACATCCTACGGCGCACTGTTCAGGGCAAGCATCGCGATCTCCAAAAGGGGGCCGAACGCCGAGTTCGGCGGCCGCAGCGCGACCAAGTATCGGAAAACTCGAAGACTCTCCCCGCGGTCCGCTTGAACGTATAGTCAGATTGCAGCCGCCTCATTCGTACGCGCCATCAACGACTTCGATCAAGGAGTGCATCGAGAGCCTATCCTCGAAGCACAGCTGACAGAATAGCTTCCAGTCTGCTTGCGCTGAAGCAACCTCAGTCCAGCCCTTCTCTTCTTGCAACGCTGCATCACACGACACGCACCATTGCTTGTGACGGCGTACCCGGCGCATCAACATGGCGCAGGTATTCGACTCGTTCGGAAGTCGCAAGATGCGAACAGATCAGTGCGTACAACTGGGCCCCGTGCAATGCGCACGAAACGTTTTGGGGCTTGGTGTGCTCGCCTGGCGTCACTGATGCGATCTAACGCGGCTTCGGCGGCAACGCCGGAAACGGCATGACTTTTTCGCCGGTACTGGCGTCGCGGATGTGTGCGGTGCTGCGTTTGTCGACTTCCTCGATGCGCAGGATGCTCTGGATCGGCAGGTGCAGGGCGCGGGTGTCCTTGAATTCGTCGCGCAGTTTTTCTTCGGCGGGGTCGACGATCAGGTTGTCGCCGGCGACATCAAATACCAGATCGCTGATGATGGTGAAGCCCCAGAGATCGCTCGACTGCACATTGCGCGCGAACAATTCATAGGTCTTGCCCATATTGAGAAAGGTGATCTTGAAAAGCCTGGCTTTGCGCATGCGCTATTGTGCCGGCAAGCCGGCAGCGGCGGCGTAAACTTCGGCAACGTTCGCTGAATCTGCATCCGCGCCAGTCTGTCTGCCGGCACGCTCGCCGACCAGTCAATCCAGCAGTTGACCCACGATCCATTCGGCGGCCTGTTCCGGACTCATCCGGCTGGTGTCGATATGGATCTCGGCATGCTCGGGCACCTCGTAGGGCGAGTCGATGCCGGTGAAATTCTTCAGCTCGCCGCGCCGCGCCTTGCCGTACAGACCCTTCACATCGCGCGCCTCGGCGGCGGCCAGCGAAGTATCGACGAAGACTTCAAGAAACTCGCCCTCGCGCAGCAGACTGCGCGCCATGCCGCGCTCGCTGCGGAACGGTGAAATGAATGCGGTCAGCACGATCAGGCCAGCATCCACCATCAGGCGTGCCACTTCGGCGACACGGCGGATGTTCTCGACACGGTCGGCTTCGGTGAAGCCCAGATCCTTGTTCAGTCCATGGCGGACATTGTCGCCATCGAGCAGATAGGTGTGCCGCCCGAGCGCATGCAGGCGCTTCTCGACCAGGTTGGCAATGGTCGACTTGCCGGCGCCGGACAGGCCAGTGAACCAGAGCACGCGCGGGCGCTGGCCCTTCTGCACAGCACGCGCCTGCTTGTCGATATCGACCGCCTGCCAGTGCACATTGTCGGAGCGGCGCAGCGCGAAATGCAGCAGGCCGGCGCCCACGGTCTGCTGGCTGATCCGATCGATAAGAATGAAACCGCCGAGCTCGCGGTTGTCGGCATAGGCTTCGAAGGCGATCGCCTGATCCAGTTCGATCTCGGCCACCCCGATCTCGTTGAGTTCGAGCTGATCGGTCGGCTGATGCTCGAGTGTGTTGACATCGACCCGGTACTTCAACGGCGCAATGGTCGCCATCGCGCTGCGGCAGGCGGTTTTCAGCAGATAGCTGCGACCGCGCAACAGCGGCGCCTCGTGCATCCAGATGATGGTTGCCTCGAACTGATTACCGATGCCGATCGGCTGGGTCACCGTTGAAATCACATCGCCACGGCTGATATCGATCTCATCGCGCAGCGTCAGCGTGATCGCCTGTCCGGCGACGGCGTGTTCGATGGTGTTGATACCGGTTGCGTCCACTGTCGGCGCCACGACAATACGCGCGACCGTGCTCTCGCGACCCGAAGGAAGTACACGGATGCGATCGCCGGCGCGCACCGAGCCACCGGCAATCGTGCCGGCATAGCCACGAAACTCGGCGTGCGGTCGGTTGACCCACTGCACCGGCATGCGAAACGGCTGGCTCACTCGCAAATCCGGCACTTCGACCGATTCGAGATGGTGCAGCAGGCTAGGCCCGCGGTACCAGGGTGTGTTTGCGCTGGCCTCGACGATATTGTCGCCCTGCACGGCCGAAACCGGAATGCAGGTAATCCGTTCGATGCCCATCCGCGCCGCAAAGGCGCGGTATTCGCGCTCGATCAAATTGAAGGTCTCGGCCGAGTAATCGACCAGATCCATCTTGTTGATCGCCAGCACCACTTCACGTATGCCGAGCAGGCTGACCAGATAGCTGTGCCGGCGGGTCTGGGTCAGCAGCCCCTTGCGGGCATCGACCAGCAGGATGGCCAGATCGGCCGTCGATGCGCCGGTGACCATATTGCGCGTGTACTGCTCATGGCCCGGCGTATCGGCGACGATGAACTTGCGCTTGGCGGTGGCAAAGAATCGGTATGCCACATCGATGGTGATGCCCTGCTCGCGTTCGGCCGAGAGACCATCGAGCAGCAGGGCGAAATCGAGTTCGGCGCCGCGGGTGCCGACGCGCCGCGAATCGCTGGCAAGGGTGCTCAGCTGATCTTCGAAAAGATTCTTGGATTCGTAGAGTAGGCGTCCGATCAGCGAACTCTTGCCATCATCAACACTGCCGCAGGTGATGAAGCGGAGTAGGTCCTTTTGGCCATCGTCGATGCGCTCCATCAGAAATAGCCCTCCTGCTTCTTCTTCTCCATCGAAGCAGCGGCGTCGTGATCGATGATCCGACCCTCGCGCTCGGAGCTGCGCGCCAGCGCCATTTCGCGGACGATCGCGGCCAGGGTATCGGCTTCGGACAGCACCGCGCCGGTCAGCGGATAGCAGCCCAGCGTGCGGAAACGCACCTTGCGCAGCACCGGTTGTTCGCCCGGCGCCAGCGGCAGACGATCATCGTCGACCATGATCAGGGCGCCATTGCGCTCGACCACGGGACGCATCGCAGCGAAGTACAGTGGCACGATCGGTATCTGCTCGCGTTCGATGTACTGCCAGATATCCAGCTCGGTCCAGTTTGACAACGGAAACACCCGGATGCTTTCGCCGGCCAATTTGCGCGCGTTGTAGAGGTTCCAGAGTTCGGGCCGCTGGTTCTTCGGATCCCAGCGGTGCTGGGCGGAGCGGAACGAGAACACGCGCTCCTTGGCGCGCGATTTCTCCTCGTCGCGGCGGGCACCACCGAAGGCTGCATCGAATCGATAATGATCGAGCGCCTGTTTCAGGCCCTGGGTTTTCCAGACATCGGTGTGTACAGCCGAACCATGTGTAAATGGATTGATGCCGAGCGCCAGCGCCTCGGGATTCTGATGCACCAGCAACTGCATGCCGAGTTCGGCGGCCATGCGATCGCGCAGCGCATACATCTCGCGAAACTTGAACGTGGTATCGACATGCAGCAGCGGGAACGGCGGCGCTGCCGGGTAGAACGCTTTCTGCGCCAGGCGCAGCATCACCGCGCTGTCCTTGCCGATCGAGTACAGCATCACCGGCCGCTCGGTTTCAGCGACCACTTCACGCAGGATGTGGATGGCCTCGGCCTCGAGGCGATCGAGGTGGCTGAGTGGCGGAACTGGGGTCACGGCGTCGACCAGGGGAAAGGCAAGACGCGCAGGCTATACAACCCGGCCCGTCACGGCAACGCGGCCGCCGGCATGAGCTCAGGCGCAGCGGGCATATCGGGGCGCGATTTGATGAGGGTTCGAACGACGCGGACGAGCCGCAGAATCACGCCAGGTAGCCACCATCGACCGGGAAACTGGCGCCGGTGATGTAGCTGGCGGCCGGTGAGGCCAGAAACAGGATCATCGGCGCGATTTCGGCTGGCTGGGCGGAGCGGCCAAGTGGAATCAGCTTCAGCATCATCTTCATGAGATCGGCATTGCCGGTGATCGCCGAGGCGAACTTGGTCTCGGTCAAGCCGGGCAGGACTGCGTTGACGCGAATCTTGTGCGGCGCCAGCTCTTTGGCGAAGCCCTCGGTCAGCGACACGATGGCCGCCTTGGTCATCGAGTAGACACCCTGGCCCGGCGCCGCGCGGCGGGCATTGACCGAAGCCACATTGACGATCGCACCGCCGCCCTTGTCGCGCATGATCCGCGCCGCCTGCACGGTGCAGTAGAAATAACCACGCTGATTGACCTCGACGGTCTTCTCGAAAGCGGCCAGGTCCATATCCAGCATCGGTCCGAAGTAGGGATTGGTGGCGGCGTTGTTGACCAGGATATCGAGTCCGAATCCGCGATCGCGGACCTTCTGGAACAGTCGATCCATCGAGGCGACATCGCCGATGTGGGCCTCGATCGCGCTGGCCACGCCACCACGCCCACGGATCGATTCGACCACGGCCTCGCAGACTTCAAGGCGCCGGCTGGAGACGATCACATGCGCCCCGCAGGCGGCAAACAGGTGGGCTGCGGCCTCACCGATGCCGCGGCTGGCGCCGGTGATCAGCGCGGTCTTGCCGGTGAGGTCGGTCAGGGAAGCGGGCAGGATATGTTCCATTGTTCAAAGTTCCGTTCGCTAGAATCGGCACAGTCTAGTCCGAGGGGAATGCCATGAGTGGAACTGCAGCTGCGCCCAGACGCGCCCTGATCACCGGCGCCGGCAGCGGGCTCGGCCTGGCCCTGGCCAAGCGCTATGCAGGCGCCGGCTATGCCATCGCGGTGGCGGATTTGAACATGGACCGCGCCAAATCCGCCATCGATGTCCTGACCGCGATCTGCCCGGGCCACTTCGCGATCGAGGTGGATGTGGCCGATGCCGCCTCGGTGGAGCGGATGCGGGCCGAACTCAATGAGCGCTGGCCCGAGGGATTTGACGTACTCATCAACAATGCCGGCGTCGCCACCGCGGGCAGTTGCGCCGACAGTTCGCTGGAAGACTGGCACTGGGTGATCGGCATCAACCTGATGGGTGTGGTCCACGGCATCAAGGCGTTTGCGCCGATGTTTCATCGCCGACGCAGCGGCCAGATCATCAGTACCGCCTCGTTCGCTGGCCTCGCCGGCGCGCCGGGCATCGCCAGCTACAGTACGACCAAGGCCGCCGTGGTCGCCTTGTCCGAGAGTGTTCGCGCCGAGATGCTTCGGCATCAGGTCACGGTCTCGGTGGTCTGCCCGAGCTTCTTCAAGACCAATCTGCTGGAGACCGCGCGCGGGGCTGACAATGGCTTCAGGGGATTTGCATCGACCCTGATGGAA
Organism: Lysobacterales bacterium; assembly: GCA_043738015.1. Lineage (GTDB taxonomy): Bacteria > Pseudomonadota > Gammaproteobacteria > Xanthomonadales > Ahniellaceae > 0-14-3-00-62-12. The sequence goes on along the minus strand of JAYSZM010000001.1, from coordinate 96,722 downwards.
CGCGCAAAAGAGACCGCCGACGATATCGCCGACTACGTGTTCAAAGCCGCCGCACGTGGCGAGTTCATGATCATTCCGACCGCGCCGGAACGCTTGCGCTGGCGCCTGAAGCGCTTTCTGCCAAACGTCTATTTCCGCAAACTGATGCAGTTATACGCCAAGATGGTCGCCGCAGCCTGAGCCAAAGGCTCAGCTGAGGATTCATTCGGTTCCATCGCGACAAGACTGTTCCGAGTCGCGGTCAAGCCTTCACCGGTCGCGCCGGCCAAGCAAAGGTCGGCGGCAGCTGCCCGACCACTCAATGCAGAGGAAAAACCGATGGGTTCCTGGATGCTCTACGGCGCCAATGGCTATACCGCCGGGCTGATGCTCGATGTCGCGCTCAGCCGCGGCCATCGTCCGGTGATCGCCGGTCGCAATCGCGATGCGATCGAAGCCCTCGCGCGCAAGCACGACCTGCCGGCGCGTATTTTCTGCCTCACCGATGGCAAGACGGTGGCTTCCGCGCTCAATGGCATCGAGGCGGTCATGCACTGCGCCGGTCCGTTCTCGGCAACCAGCGCACCGATGCTGGAGGGCTGTCTGCGCAGCGGTGCGCATTATTTTGATATCACCGGCGAGATGGACGTTTTCGCGCACTGCCATCAGCAGGATGCGCGCGCTCGTGAGCGCGGCATCGTGGTGATGCCGGGCACCGGATTTGATGTCGTGCCGACCGACTGTCTGGCGGCGATGCTCAAGCGCGATCTGCCCGATGCGACCGAACTGGTGCTTGCCTTCGAGGCCGGCGGCGGACCCAGTCATGGCACCGCACTGACCGCGGTGGAGGGACTCGGCAAAGGCGGCAGGATTCGCCGCGATGGCGCCATCGAGCGGGTGCCCCTGGCCTACAAGACGCGGACTTTCGATCGCGATGGCGAGGCCCGCCACGCGATGACGATTCCCTGGGGCGATGTCTACACCTCATATATCTCGACCGGCATTCCCAATGTCGAGGTCTATATGGGCATCTCGCCAGGCACCGCCGCGCGCCTCAAAAAGCTGAACATGATCCGGCCTCTGCTCGGTCTCGGCATCGTGCAGAGCTTTCTCAAGCGCAAGATAAAACGCGGCGGGCCCGATGACGAACTGCGCGGCAACACCGGCTGCACAATCTGGGGCGAAGTGCGCAACGCCGCCGGCACCGAGGTGAAAAAACAGCTGCGCACCATCAATGGTTACCAACTCACCGCAGTCGCTTCCATTGGCATCCTCGAACATGTACTGGCCAAGCAACCGAGCGGCGGTTTCTACACCGCATCGCAGATGATGGGCGCGGACTATGTGCTGTCGTTGCCGGGGTCGAGTCTGGTGTGATCGCCGCATAGCTATAGTGACTGCTATGAAAGCCGAACACGATCTCTCCAGAATGCAGTCCCGCAGGAATCCCTACGCGGCCAGGCTCAAGAAGCCCGTGGCCCTGCGGCTTTCGGGGGATGTTATCGCCTGCTTCAAGGCCATGGCCAACGAGTCGGTGTTCCGTATCAGCGCCTGATCAACCTGTACCTGCGCGACTGCGTGATGAAGCACCGCACAGTGCAGATTTCCTGGCCAAGCAACAAGAACTGAGAGGAATACCCTACTGGCTCGTTTTCCAAGCCAGAGAGAAACTTGGACACCCATCGGATGACTCAGCACCGCATCTATCGCATGAAGTTCTCGAGCGTGTACCCGATGTATGTGCAGAAGGCGGAGCGCAAGAACCGCACGAAGCTGGAAGTCGATCAGGCCATCTGCTGGTTGACCGGGTACAGCCAGGCAGAGCTGCAGAATCAGATCGAAATTCAAAACGACTTCGAGACCTTTTTCGCCGAGGCGCCGATGTTCAACCCGAAGGCTTCGCTGATCAAGGGCGTGGTCTGCGGCGTGCGGGTTGAAGACGTTGAAGATCCGCTGATGCGCAAGGTCCGCTATCTGGACAAGCTCGTGGATGAGCTGGCGAAAGGGAAGGCGCTCGAAAAGGTCCTTCGGCAATAGTCCCTGCGCGGTGCCGGTCAGCACAAATCCCTGGATTGCGCTGCCTAGCAACTCTATACAGACTGCTCATGGGATCGCGTCTGCACAGCAGCGCGCAAGCACGGCCTGAAGGTCAGAGTGGGCGCTGGAAACCTGGTCGCTCCCTGCCCTGTGCGCCATGCGCGGGTGTCGGTGCTTGCCAAGAAAACCTGCAATCCGCCACAAATTCGCCTCCTCCTTAGCGCATATGGGTGCAGCCAGAGACTGGCCGGCGCCTCTGGGGCCCGGTGACAGCAAATAGCGCGATCCGTCGCCCGCCCGTGCCCTCCCGAACGCATACGGCTGACATCAGCATTGGCTATCATCGCCGCTTTATATCTGACGGTACCCGCCATGTCCCAACCCGCCAATCTGCCGCCGCCCCGCCTTGGGCCGCTGCCCATGCTGATCTTTTCCTCGCGCTGGCTGCAGTTGCCGCTCTATCTCGGCCTGATCGTCGCGCAAGCCCTGTACGTGGTGCAGTTCCTGCGTGAACTCTGGCACCTGCTGCATGAAGTGATCACCGGCCATGGGCCGGCCGTCGAGGCGACCGCGCAGGCAACCGTCGTCGCGGCGACCGGCGTGGCGGCAGTGGTTCCGGTGCACGATCCAGAAACCGCGATCATGCTGACCGTACTCGGCCTGATCGATGTGGTGATGATTTCCAATCTGCTGGTGATGGTGATCGTTGGCGGCTACGAGACCTTCGTTTCACGTCTGCGCCTGCACAACCATCCCGATCAGCCGGAGTGGCTGTCGCACGTCAATGCCGCGGTGCTGAAGGTGAAGCTTGCCACCGCCATCATCGGCATCAGCTCGATCCACCTGCTCAAGACGTTCATCGAAGCCGAAAAGCTCAGCGAGAAAGTACTGATGTGGCAGACCATCATCCATCTCGGTTTTGTCGTTTCAGCCCTGGCAATCGCCTGGGTGGATCGACTGATGAGCTCACCGACCAAGGCGGCTGGGGCCAGTACGCACTGAGCGCGCTGCGGTCGTTGCCGCATCAAGCGAAATGGAGTCAGCGCCCGCCGCCCTTGTCGTTGGTGGCTCTGGCTCCGCTCTGAGGGCAATGCCGCGAGGAGGCGCATGAAAGCAAATCCCACCCCGTCCGGTCTGGATGCAGGCATGAATGCCAAACAGACCCAGTTCGACGCCCTGGTGCGCGCCACCCATAGCGACCTCTTCCGGTTCGGCTATTGGCTGTGCGGCAACGAGGCGCTGGCGCACGATCTGGTGCAGGAAAGTTATCTGCGCGCCTGGCGCTCGCTGGATGATCTGCGCGACAGCAAAGCGGTCAAGGCTTGGCTGACCACGATCCTGCGTCGCGAATATGCCCGGCTGTATGAACGCAAGGGGCCGACCACGTTCGAACAAGTCGACGAACTCGAAGTTGCCGACGAGGACTGGCTGAGCCCTGAGCAAGGCGGCGAAGATTCCCTGGTCCGCCGCGCCATTCTCGCCCTCGATTCCAAGTATCGACAACCGCTGCTGATGCAGGTGCTCGGCGGCTACAGCTGTGAGGAAATCGCGACCGAACTCAAGCAGAGTCCGGCGGCGGTGATGACCCAGCTGTTTCGCGCGCGGCAGAAATTGAAAGCCGCGCTATCCGGCCACGAAGGAGCGGCCAATGTCCATGAACTGTCTTGAATTTCGTCGCGCGATCGCGGTGCAACCGCGTCAACTCGATGCCAATGCGCGCGCGCATCGCGAGCAATGTCCGCGCTGCGCCGAGGCTTACGCCAAGGCGATGAGCTTCGAGTCCCTGCTCGACCGCAGCCTCGCCATCGATGTGCCGGCGACACTCGCCGATCAGATCCTGCTGCGCCAGACCACACTCGATCGTCAGCACAGTTCCGGCCGCCGTGCCCTGGTCTGGAGGATGGCAGCGGGCGTGGCCCTGGCCGTGGGCGTGGTCGGCATGTCCTGGTTGGCGCTTGGTCCACAGGAAACTCTGGCGGCGATGTCGGTCGAGCACCTCGCGCACGAACCGATGGCGCTGACCGCTCAAGGCACGGTGCCCGGCGTCGAAGTCAGCCGAACCTTTGAACGACTGGGCGTGCATCTGCAACGCTCGCCTGCGGCGATCAGCTATCTGCAGATCTGTCCGCTGGGTCTAAGGCGCGCGCTGCATATGGTTGTGCAGAGTCCAGGCGGTGCAGTGACCGTGATGTATGTACCGGGCACGGAAACCAGTCGGCGTGATTTCAGCGAACGCGGCGTGCTTGGCCGCGAATTGCAGATCGGCGACGGCGTGCTGGTCATGCTGGCCGGCAACCGCAGCGCCTTCGACGAGATCGAGCAGGGTTTCCGCGCCGCGCTGTAAGCCGCTGAGGCACGGCGGCCTCGGCTGGCCGCCGGGAAATACCGCACACGCTGTCCCACGATGCATGCGAACCACTATGCTTGTGGCATGAAACCACGAGCCACCCGATGAATGCCGCCCGCATCCTGGTCGTTGATGACGAGCCCGACATCCGCAATCTGATTGTCGAGATCCTCAGTGAAGAGGGCTATGCCGTGCGCAGCGCCGAGTCACTGGCCAGCGCGCGCCTCGCGCTCGACGAAGCCACGCCTGATCTGCTGCTGCTCGATGTCTGGTTGCCCGACGGCGACGGCCTGCGTTTTCTGCGTGAACTGACCGAAGCCGGCGGCATGCCCTGCCCGACCGTAATGATCTCCGGCCACGGCACCATCGAGTCGGCGGTGGAAGCGGTGCGCCTGGGCGCCTACGATTTTCTCGAGAAGCCGGTGTCGCTGGCCAAGTTGCTGCTGACCGTGCAGCGCGCACTTGAGAACGCCCGCCTGCGCAGCGAGAACGCCGGATTGAAGCAGCAGCTGCTGAGCGCGACGCCGGTCGGCAGCGGCGCCGGCATCAGTGCCTTGCGGGCGCAACTGGAGCGTGCTGCACAACGCGATGCGCCGCTGCTGATCCGTGGCGAAGCCGGAACCGGTAAGGAAACGCTTGCCCGCTTCGTCCACCAGAGCGGTCCGCGCGGACATGCGGCCTTCGTTCGCATCGCGCCGGCCGGCCTGCCGCGTGAACGCGTGCTGGCCGGTCTGTTTGGCACCGAGTCGAACGGCGACGTGATTCCCGGCGCATTCGAACAGGCCAGCGCCGGCACCATCTACATCGACGAAGTCACCACGCTCGACGAGCCGGCACAGGCGCGACTTGCCGCAGCGCTTGAGTCGCGTCTGTTCGTCCGCGAAGGCGGCAACCAGTCATTGCCGCTGAGCACACGCGTGATCGCCAGCAGCAGCCATGCACTGGAGGCTGCCCTGCAAAGCGGTGAGCTGCGCGAAGATCTGTTCTATCAGTTGAATGTGCTGGCAGTCACCGCAGCACCGCTGCGCGAACGCGGTGAAGACATCGCCGAACTGCTGAGCGATCAGATTGCGCAGTTGGCCGAACGTGACGTGCTGCCCGCCCGTCAGCTTTCGGCCGAAGCGCTCGATCGACTACGCCGACACAGCTGGCCCGGCAATATGCGCGAACTGCGCAATCTCGTGCAGCGCCTGCTGATCCTCGGTGGTGATGGCGAAATCGATCTCGAAGAAATCACCGAAGCCCTCGGCATCGTCGCGCCCGGACCTGGCCGCACCGCCGGAGATTTCCTGCTCGATCTGAGCCTGCCCCTGCGCGATGCCCGCGACCGCTTCGAACGCGCCTATCTGATGCGTCAGCTCAAACTCTGCTCCGGCAGCGTCAGCAAACTCGCCACCCTCTCGGGCATGGAACGCACCCACCTCTACCGCAAACTCAAGGATCTTGGCGTCGATCCGAAATCGCTGGATGGCGCCTGAGCCCGTTGTCTGGCCAATGATGCGGTTCGCTTTGCTCACCACATCCTACAAATCGCTACCAATCGCGGACCTCCGCCGTAGGATGTGGTGAGCGCAGTGAACCGCATCGATCCCGGAACGCCACCGTAGGATATGGTGAACGCAGTGAACCGCATCGATCCAAGGACGCCACCGTAGGATGTGGTGAATGCAGTGAACCGCATCGATCCCGGGACGCCGCCGTAGGATGTGGTGAACGCAGTGAACCGCATCGATCGCGCGACGGCGCCGTAGGATGTGGTGAACGCAGTGAACCGCATCGATGGCGAAGCATCCGGGCAAACATGGCGTACGCTCCTCGGGGCAAGCCTTCGACCGCCTTGGCCGTCTTGCCCTTCAGCACCTCGACGATCGCAATGCGAACGACGCGTTGTTCCCAAAGCGCGATTTCGGCGGGGTTCTTTCCATCAAGGACGCGCTTCACTTCATCCAGGCTACTCGCTGGTCGGGATCCCTGGTCCACGACCGCGGTTTACCAAAGTGCGATCACGACCACGAAGGCAATGGCGAGTACGGCTGCGCTGGCCAAGAGGCCGAGGAAGGTTATTCCGCCACCGCAATCCTTGCAGTAGTCGTCGCTTGCGATCCGGGGTAGGCCGATGAGCATCGGCAGAATCCCCGCCCAGGTGACTGCGCCGGGCCTTGCCTCTTGCTCGTTGCAGCGTTTGCATGTGGCCATGGAATGCGACTCCTGGGTTTGCGCCCGGCGGGACAGCGAATCGGCTGGGCTTCAACTATCCATCTTTGTTTCGGATCCGCCCGGATGAAGCGAAGCGCGCAACCAGCAGCGGAGCTGGTCATCCGGGCTACTTTCCTGGCGTCATCGGCATCGCGCGATGGTTAGCGCTAGCCATCGCTTTCGAACAGTTCGATCAACTCTGCAGTTCTTGCCGATGTCGCATCGGCAAGGCACACCGAGGAATACGCTGATTTCCACATGCGCGCGCCGCCGCTGATCTCACCGACCAGGTTGCACTCAGCGTCGCGCCATTTGATCCAGGCGCGTTGCGCCTCGATCAGCGAGCGTTTGGGATGCTCATCGGGTGAATCCGCCGGGAGGCTGGCGATGATCCGGGCGTAGACTTTGTTGAGCTCCTTGTCGGCTTTCTCCAGTTCCTGCTTTCCCGTCAAGCCGGTGTGCATGGCGCTGCCTTCGGGCCAGCACTCGGGGCGGTCACTGCATTCGCTGTCCTCGCTCAATGCGACCGGTGAAATCGCCAATGCGACAACAGCGATCAGTCTGAACATGGGCGCGTCTCCTCGGGCCTAATCTTGCGTTGCGCGGCCGACGGTCGGCAGCGGATGATTGGAACGAAACCCCACTCCGCGAGGATCTTGAACGCGAGCCCAGCCTTGGCTCACGGTTGCCGACCGGAGCTTGCGGCGACCGCTAGGGCTCAGGCGTTCCGGTGTCCTTCGATCCCGCCGCAAGTTGCGCGCGGGCTGTGGCGGCGAGTTGCTGGTATTTGGATCTGAACTCATCCAGGGCGTCTTCCTCGAGTTCTTCGAGGTCGAGCAGGACATTGTGTGCGCCCTTGGTCGCCCGGATCAGTTCGTCGAGTTTTACTTGGATGGCCTCGGTGTCACGGTTCTGTGTGTTCTGGATCAGAAACACCATGAGAAAGGTGATGATCGTTGTCCCGGTATTGATGACCAACTGCCAAGTGTCACTGAACTCGAAGATCGGGCCGGTGACGATCCAGAGCGCGATCACGCCTACGGCCACGCTGAACACGTGGGGCCGACCACAGAAGTGTGATGCGGCTTTGGCGAACTTGGCATAACGACTCGTGCTGCGCATACGAAACTCCTTTTGTCGCCAAGCGAATCTTCAGAAGCAGGTCCGTGGTCTGGATGAAGGGAAGCCGCTCTGAACAACGGAGCCGGGCAGTGCGGGACGCCGTTGATTGTGGCTCAACGACCGCCCTGGATGACCCGCTCCGCTGTTGAAGGAGCGCTTCGCTTTATCCAGGCTACATGCTGCGTCCTACGAAGTCAGATCGCTCCAGCACGCGCCAACATGACCAACACGACGATGCCAAGCGCGATACGGTAGACGACGAACGGCCACATTCCGGCGCGGCGCAGGAAGGCGAGCAGGAAGTGGATGCAGGCAAGGCCGGCGACTGCGGCGACTGCAGCGCCGATGACGAAGGCTTGCACGTCGATCGATTCGCTCGACTTGAGCACGCTGAGCAGGCCATGCGCGCTGGCGGCGGCGGTGATCGGCACGGACATCAGGAAGGTGTAGCGCGCAGCGTCGACACGACTGAGGCCCATCGTGAGACCCGCGGTCATGGTGATGCCCGATCGCGATACGCCGGGAATCAGGGCGAGCACCTGGGCCAGGCCCATCAGCAGCGCATCGGAGTAGCGCATCGACCAGACATCGCGTTGCTGCTTGCCGTAGCGATCGGCGAGACCGAGCAGGATGCCGAAGACGATCAAGTTGATCGCGATCAACAGGGGCAGACGCAGCGACTCGGCAAAGGCATCGCCCATCGAGGCGCCGGCAATCAGCGCCGGCACGGTCGATAGCACCAGACCCCAACCGAGCTGCCGATGTTGGCGCGCCGATTCGGTCTGACTGCGCGACAGCACGGCCTCGGTCATCTTCCAGAGATCGCGACAGTAGTAGATCAGCACCGCGGTCAGGGTACCGAAGTGCAGGGCAAGATCGAAGCTGAGCCCCTGATAGGGCCAGCCCAGAAAGAATCCGGCGAGGGCGAGATGGCCCGAGCTTGAGACCGGGAGAAATTCGGTCAGCGCCTGGATCAGCGCCAGCAGGATCACATGACCAAGATCCATCGCTCAGACTCTGGCTTTCGGTTTAGGAGTGGCTGCGGTGAATCGCGCGACTCTGCGCCCCGACCCGCCGCCACCGGCGCTCTCGATCCAGCCCAATCGACGTGATGCGCTGGATGCCGCGCGGTGCATCCGCATGACGACTCTCTGTATCTCTGGGTTCATGATTTGACCTCTGCATCCGTCGTACATTTTGCCACTGTCCGGAGCCTTGTATCGGGCGCCATGATGGCGCGGCCCTTCCCTTGGATAATCCAGGCGGCAACGGCCCGCAGAACCAATCATCGCGCGAACACCGACATCCGGGATAGCATCATGGTGATTCAGCAGGGAGCAGCCATGACGACAGCAACGACGACGACCGAAGCCGCGGTGGATCGCATCGTGGCGGTGGCGGGGCCGCACATTATTGCCGGGCTGCCACTCGGACTCGGCAAACCCAATCATCTGATCAATGCGCTGACCGCGCGAGTGGCGGCCGACCCGAGCCTGCGGCTTACGCTGTACACCGCACTGTCGCTGGATGTGCCCCAGCCCGCGCCGGGTCTTGAATCGGCGTTTGCCGGTCCCTTCATCGCGCGTCAGTTTGGTACTGACTATCCTGTGCTCGACTATGTCCGCCAGCTGAAGAAAAAAACGCTGTGCGCGCGCATCCAGGTACATGAATTCTATTTCCAGTCCGGTGCCTGGCTGGGCTGTGCCGAGGCGCAGCGACACTACATAAGCCTCAATTACACCCACGTCGCGCGCCAGTTGGCCGAGGTCGGCATGAACGTGATGCTGCAACTGGTCGCGCGGCGCGGCGATCGGCTCAGCCTGTCGTGCAATCCCGACCTCACCTTCGATGCGCTCGATGCCCTCACTGCCGTCGGCAAGCCGCGTCCGCTGATGGTGTGTGCGGTGCATCCGGACCTGCCCTTCCTGCAACATGATGTTGAACTGGGATTGAATTTCGCCGATCTCCTGGTCGATGCGCCAGGGCATCAACTGTTTGCCCTGCCCCGCGAACCAGTGATTGAACTCGAACACGCCATCGGCCTGCACGCCAGCGCCCTGGTCCGCGATGGCGGCACCTTGCAGATCGGTATCGGTGCGCTATCGGATGCGTTGGTTTATGCACTGATCCAACGGCAGAACCAGAACACGCCCTACCGTGCTCAGCTGACGGCCCTGCGCGGCGGGCCAACGCCCGAACTCATCGCCGATGCCGGTGGCGAAGCGCCGTTCGAACGCGGGCTGTATGGCGCCAGCGAGATGGTGATGGATGGCTTCATGCATCTGCGTCGGGCGGGGATTCTTCGACGCCGGGTTTTTGATGATCTGGGATTGCAGCGTCTGCTCAATTCAGGCGCCGTCGGCGAGACCGCGGATGCCAGCACGCTCGAGCGCCTGATCGAGGCCGGTCAGCTGCCGAGCACACTGGATCGCCCCGCGGTCGACTGGCTGATGCGCTTTGGCTTGTTGCCCGAGGGCAGCCGGGTCGCCGATGGCGTGCTGCATCTGGCCGATGGCAGCCGGATCGGCAGCGATCTGCTTGCGCAGAACAACCGGAGCGCACTCGGTCAACGCATCCAGGGTCGTCGCCTGAGCGGCGGACGCTATCTGCATGGCGCGTTCTTTCTGGGTTCGAGCGAGCTTTACCAGTGGTTGCGTCAGTTGAACGATGAAGACTTCGATGGTCTCTGCATGACCCGCGTCAGTTTCATCAATGAACTCTACGGCGGTCGCGAGGCGCTCGATATCGCCCAGCGTTTCGACGCGCGCTTCTTCAACACCTGCATGATGCATACGCTGAGCGGTGCCGCGGTGTCCGACGGTCTGGCCGATGGCCGCGTAGTCAGCGGCGTCGGCGGTCAGTACAACTTTGTCGCGATGGCGCATGCCATACCCAACGGTCGCTCGGTCCTTATGCTGCGATCGGTGCGCGAGGCACGCGACGGCTCCAGCTCCAATATGGTCTGGAACTACGGCCACATCACGATCCCGCGCCATCTGCGCGATGTGGTGATTACCGAATACGGTATCGCCGATCTGCGCGGTCAGAGTGATGAGGAAGTAATCAAGCGGTTGCTCGCGATCAGCGATGCGCGCTTCCAGCCGGCGCTGATCGAACAGGCGCGCAGCGCCGGCAAGCTCGCTGCGAACTTCGTGCCGCCCGAATCCTGGCAACGCAATACACCGCGCGCGCTCAAGGATGCACTGCGCCCGTTCCAGCAGGACGGCGGCCTGCCGCGCTATCCGTTCGGATCGGATTTCCGGCCCGATGAACTCGCCCTGCTGCCGGCGCTGGCCAGGCTCAAGGCAGACACCAGCAGCGGATCCGGTCGCCTGCGTGCCCTGCTTGCTGCCGTGTTCACGCGTGATCCGAATCCTGAACAGCGCGCCCTGCTTGTCCGGGTTGGACTGGACCAGCCCGCCGACCTCAAATCGCGACTGCTGGCGCGGATGCTGGCGCGCAGGCTGTAAGGGCCGGTCCACAGCGACGGGAATCTGGGATCAATGGCGCGCTGCTTCCTCTGGTGTGCGCGCGTCGCCCTCCGCCTTGTTGACGCCCTGCCGAAGGTTTCCCCTCAGCTGACCTCTCCCGCAAGCGGGCAAGGGAATCGTCCGGAACTCCGACAGATTAACGCGGTCACTGGTAGGCTTCGCCCTGTTTGCGGGCAGCGTTCCCTGCTGTGCCCGCTCGACCGCAACCGAAGTTTCTGACGCATGCCGATTCCTCTGCACGAACTGCCTTTCCGCCATCGTTTGGCCTCGCCGGTCGCCTGGCTGGTGCTGATCGCCTTGCTGGCTCTGTTGATCTGGATCGCCAGCAAGATGCTCTGGCTGGTGCTGGACTGGAACCAGCCGCTGCCCGAAGCGCTGCCGTTCGCTGGCAGTACTGCGCCGGCACAGCCGTCGGCTTCGCTGTCGCGTTGGCATCTGTTTGGCAATGCGACGCCGCTGCAAGACAACCGCGCACTGGCCAGCAATGCACCGGAGACACAATTGCAATTGACGCTGCTCGGCGTCTGGGCGGGTCGCGATCCGCGTATTGGCCGGGCGATGATCGCCGATGCCAGCGGCGTCGAGACCGGCTTCAAGGTCGGCGCCGAGGTGGCGCCTGGGGTGCTGCTCGATCAGGTGTTGAAGGATCGCGTGGTGCTCTCGCGCAGCGGCGCTGCCGAAGTGCTGATGCTCAGCCGTGAAGCACGCGCGGCAACCGCGGCAACCGGCAGTTCGGGCGGAGCTCAGTCGGGTCCACGCACGAGCACGGCCGCGAGCAATCCCAATGGCGGCGGCGCCATTGGCATGCCGATTCCCGGCGGCGTGATGGGCGTACCGCAGTTGCCGATGCAGGGCGTCGATATGGAGGCCGTGCGCAAGTCGCTCGGCGCCGATCCGCGCGATCTGGCACAAAACGTCACCGCAACGCCGGTCATGGAGAATGGCAAGTTCGTCGGTGTGCGCCTGTTTTCGGCAAAATACGCGGCATCGCTGGCCAAGCTCGGACTGCAGCCCGAGGATGTGGTCACCCAGGTCAATGGCATCGATGTCAGCGATCCTGGGCGTATCGCCGGTGTCCTCAACAATCTATCGTCGGGCGGTCCCCTGAGCGTCGCGGTGCGGCGCAATGGCAAGATTCAAAACCTCACCGTTGATCTCAACTGATCGGAAACCCATGCGCATGCGCTCAACATTGCTGGTACTGGCCCTGTCCCTCGCGCTCACCGCGCCCCTGTGCGCTGCCCAGGATGCCGCCGGTGGCAGCCCGGGTGCACCCGCGCAGAACACGCTGAACATCAAGGACGCCGATATCCGCACCCTGATCGCCACGGTCAGCGAGATCACCGGCCGGAATTTCATCATCGACCCGCGTGTCGAGGGCAAGGTCAATGTGGTCTCGGCGCGGCCGATGGATGCCGATGAGATCTACCAGGTATTCGAATCGGTGCTGCGCGTGCACGGCTTTGCCCTGGTGCCCGCGGGTAATATGGTCAAAATCCTGCCCGAGGCCATGGCCATGCAGGATGGCTCGCTGATCAATAGCAGCAACGGTCCCGATGCCATCGTCTCGCGGGTGATCGTGCTCAAGCACATCGCTGCCAAGGATCTGCTGCCGGTGCTGCAGCCCTTGAAACCGCAGTCGGCGCAGCTGATGGCCAGTCCCTCGGGCAATGCTCTGGTGGTGATCGATCGTGCCGGCAATGTTGCGCGGATTGAAAACCTGATTCGTCGCATCGATACCGTGAACGAAAACGGCGTCGAGGTGATTCCGCTCGGCCATGCCAGCGCCAGTGAAGTCGCCAACACCCTGGCCCGTCTGGTGCCGGAGAACAATGGCGGCGGCAAGGCGGTCGCCGATGCGCGCACCAATTCCATCCTGCTTTCGGGCGACCAGGCCGCGCGCCTGAAGTTGCGCGCCCTGGTCAGCCATCTGGATACGCCGCTGGAAAACAGCGAGGCCACCCAGGTCGTCTATCTACGCTATGCCAAAGCGAGTGAACTCGCGCCCGTGCTCGACAATGTCGCCAGCACGCTGACCGGTAGCAGCGGAGCGGCCGACGCCGCCAAGATCGCGACGATCCAGGCTCATGGCGAAACCAATGCATTGATCATCACGGCATCACCGGCAGTGTTTCGCGAACTGCAGTCGGTGATCCGCTCGCTCGACGTGCGCCGTGCGCAAGTCCTGATCGAGGCGATCATCGCCGAGGTCAGCGATGAGGCCGCCGCTGAGATCGGCATCCAATGGCAGGCCACCGATGGTCTTGCCGGTGAAGAAGGCCTGATCGGCGGAACCAATTTCCCCGGCGCGAATGGCTCGGGCGGCATCATCGGTGCCATTGCCGATCCGCTGAGCGCGCTCGGTGGCGGCCTCAATCTCGGCTACGTGACGGGCACGACCACCTTGCCCGGCAGCGGCGGCCGTCCCGGCGCCACGATCTATGAAATCGGCGCGCTCGCCAAATTGCTGCGCGGCGATGGCCGCACCAATATCCTGTCCGAGCCCTCGATTGTCACCCTCGACAACAAGGAAGCGGTGATCAAGGTCGGTCAAGAGGTTCCCTTCCTTACCGGCCAGTACACCAATACCGGCACCGGCGGAACCAGCCAACCCTCGAACCCTTTCCAGACCGTCGAGCGCAAGGATGTCGGCATCGAGTTGAAGGTGACTCCGCATATTAATGAAGGCGATGAAGTCGCGCTGGATATTTCGCAGATCGTCTCCTCACTGGCACCGACGCCCGCAGGCGCCACCGACCTGGTGACCAACAAGCGTGAGATCAATACGAGTGTGCTGGTACGCGATGGCGCGATGCTGGTGCTGGGCGGTCTGACGACGCACGAAGTCACCGAGAGCGTCAGCAAGGTGCCGGCGCTGGGCGATATCCCGCTGCTCGGCAATCTGTTCAAGTACCGCAAGAGCAATGTCGTGCGACGCAATCTGATGATCTTCCTGCGTCCGGTGATCCTGCGCGATGCCAATGCCGAGAACACGATCTCGCAGGAGAAATACAACTTCCTGCGCACCGAGCAACTGCAGGTGCGCGAACGCCGCGGCAATATGGTGCGCGCCGAGGATCAGCCCCTGCTGCCCGAATCGTCCACGGCACCCGCGCCCGAGGCCGCCGAGCCACAATGAGCGATGCTGCGCGCGAGCTGCCGGCCCGGCCCAGTTTTGCGTTTGCCCGCAAGAATGGCGCGACCCTGCTCGGCTGGAACGATGGCGTCGCCGAAATCGCGCATCGCCCGGGCGTGCGGCCCGAGGTACTCAGCGAACTGCGCCGTCATTGCGGCGCACGGATCAGCCTGAAGCCCTACTCGGTGGTGGATTTCGATCGATTGCTGCGCGATCTCTACGAGGGCGGCGGCGATGCCCGGCAGATGGTCGCCGATATGGATGGCCGGGTTGATCTGCATGCGCTCGCCGATGAACTGCCCGAGCCGCAGGATCTCGCCGAAAGCGACGACGATGCACTGATCATCCGATTGCTCAATGCCCTGCTCACCGAAGCGATCCGCGAGAACGCCTCGGACATCCATATCGAGCCCTTCGAAACTCGGCTGGTGGTGCGCTTCCGTGTCGATGGCGTGCTGCGCGAAGTTCTGACACCGCAGAAGGCCGCCGCAGCGCCGATCGTCTCGCGCATCAAGGTGATGGCCAAGCTCGACATCGCCGAAAAACGACTGCCGCAGGATGGCCGTATCGCCTTGCGCATTGCGGGTCGACCAGTCGATGTGCGTGTGTCGACGATTCCCGCCGGCTATGGCGAACGTGTGGTACTGCGACTGCTCGACAAACAGGCCGGCCGTCTCGATCTTTCCAAGCTCGGCATGAATCCGCAGATGCTGGTAGCGGTCAACGAGATGATCCATCGACCGCATGGCATCCTGCTGGTCACCGGTCCGACCGGCTCAGGCAAGACCACCACGCTGTATGCCGGCCTGACCCGGCTCAATGACACCAGCCGCAATATCCTGACCGTAGAAGATCCGATCGAGTACTACCTCGATGGCATCGGCCAGACCCAGGTCAATACCAAGGTCGATATGACTTTCGCCCGCGGTCTGCGCGCGATCCTGCGCCAGGACCCGGATGTGGTGATGGTCGGTGAAATCCGCGATCTGGAAACCGCGCAAATTGCCGTGCAGGCCTCGCTCACCGGACATCTGGTGCTGTCGACCCTGCACACCAATTCAGCGGTGGGCGCGGTGACGCGTCTGCGCGATATGGGCGTTGAACCCTTTCTGCTGTCGTCGTCGCTGATTGGTGTGCTGGCCCAGCGCCTGGTGCGCACGCTCGATCCGGCGCTGAGCGAATCCTATGCGGCCAGCGACGCCGAGTTGAAGGCATTTGCGGTCAGTGGCCACGGTGAGCGGCCGCAACTGCGTCGACCCAAGGCCGGACTCACCGGCAAATTCGCCGGCTACAAGGGCCGCACCGGCATCTACGAACTGGTGCAGGTCGACGATGCCATGCGTCGATTGATCCACGATGGCGCCAGCGAGGCTGAACTTGAACAATTGGCGCGCACACGCACGCCTTCAATTGCACGCGACGGCTGGGACCGCTGCCTGGCCGGGATCACCTCGACCGAAGAGGTCCTGCGCGTGGTCCGCGAGGACTAGCGCCCGCGAACCGAGGCGCCGGGCATGCTCTACAATGCGCGTTCCACACTCTGCGTTTCTGCGAGACGAACCTATGACCGATACACCGCCCGATCATCTGGCGAATAATCCCAAGAGCCCCTTCCACAATGCCGATGCGCTGGCGCGCGGCGTCGGTGTGCGTTTTCGCGGCAACGAGCGCAAAGACGTCGAGGAATACTGCATCAGCGAGAACTGGGTCCGCGTCGCAGTCGGTCGCTCACTGGATCGTCGCGGCAATTCGATGACGATGAAACTGAACGGTGAAGTCTCGGCCTGGTTCCATGATGTCGGCGAACAGGGCGCAGCGGAAAAGCCCGAAGCCAGCGAGTAAAGGTCGGCATGGTCGAGGCGGTGCCGTTGCACGCGGCCGATCCGCCAGGAGGTCGAGCGTCGCTTCGGTCGTAGTGCGGGGCTTGCCCCGCTGCTCTGGATCTCTTACAAAAAAAAGCAAGATCAAACGCAGCGCGGCAAGCGCCGTGCGCGAATGCGAAATCTCGCAGCCGAATTTCCGCGCGACACCGATGTAGGGGCCTGGACCATCGAGCAGGATGCAGCTCCTGTTCCGATGAGCGCCGGCCGCAATGAACCCCCCTCTTTGTCGCGCGATCCTGAGCGCCGTTGGCCAGCAGTGTGTGGCCCGTCTGCTGCTGACGATGACGGTTCTGCTCTCGTCTTTCATCGCAGCCGCAGGCGAAGCCTCCACAGAATTCGATGCCGGTGGTGTCCATCCGCAACCAACGGATTCCAGTGTGGCGGACGAATCGCAAAGCGCTGGCGCCATCGATACTGGAGCTTCGGCCCTGCACTGGCAGCGCCGCAGTCCCGACGGGGCCGACATCGCGGACATCGCCTATTCACCGCGGCAGGCCGGCCTGATGCTGGCCGCTGGCTACGTCAGCAGCAGTGGCGGTGGTGGCGCGCTCTATCGCTCGCTGGACGGCGGCGCACGTTGGCAGACGGTGCCGGGGTTCGATGGACGCGCCGTCTATGCCGCTGAATTTGCCGATAGCGGCGCCGCCTTCGTTGGCAGCCAGGATGGCGTGTTTTTCAGCGCGGCTGGCGCCAGCCGTTGGACGTCGCGTGATCTCGGTATCGGTGCCCATGATGCGGTACTTGATATCGCCATCGATCCTTCGCGCACTTCAGTAATCTGGGTCGGTGTCAGTGATGCCCTGGGTCGCCAACGCAAGACCCTGCTGCGCTCGGCCGATGGCGGACTCAGCTGGAGCGATCGCACGCCGGCAATGGCGATCGCGATGGGCTGTCGCGAGATCGCCTTCGATCCCTTGCAGCCGCAGCGCATGGCCGCGGTGTTTGCCGGCGATTTCGGCGGTGGCATGCTTTGGCTCAGCGTGGATGGTGGCGAGACCTGGACCGACCGCTCGGCGGGACTGGGTAATCGCCCACTGCGCAGCGTCGCCTTTGCACGCGGACGCATCCTGGTCGGTGGCGGTCAATTGCTCGGCCAGCAGTATCTCGGTCTGCTGGCATCGGATGACGAGGGCCGCAGTTGGCGCAGCGTGCATGATCCGAACTGGCAAACCGCCGTGGTCCATGCGATCGCGGTCTCTCCCATTGACCCGGATCACCTGCTGATCGGTACCGATGGTGATGGCGTGCATGTCAGCGCGGACGGTGGGCGTAGCTGGCGTCGCGATGCCACGTCGACTCCGGCCCTGAGCATCGGCGCGCTCCGTTTCAATCCGGATCAGAATGAGCAGATTGCGGCGGCCAGTGTCGGCGGCGGTGTGTTGCTGTCCGATGATGGCGGACGGCAGTTCGCGCCACGGGCCCAGGGCATGCAGGCGGTGGATGTGCGTGCGCTCGCTATCGATCCGAACAATCCCAAGCGGATCGCTATTGCGGCCAATGGACTCAATGAAGGCCGAATATTCAGCAGTAGCGATTCCGGTCGCAACTGGCAGCGCGAGTCACTGCCAGCTACGCGCTACAACGCACTGCAGTTCTCAAGCGACGGCAGCTTGTACGCCGCTTCGGGCGGGCCATCAACGGTCGCTGCGGAGGGAATCTACCGCCGCGATGACGATGGCAGCTGGAGCGCGCTTGGACCCGAGCAGGGGCCGTTGTTCGAAACCCAGATTCGCGCGATCCGATTCAGTGCCGAGGCGCCGGACCTGATCATGCTGGCGGGCTCCGACTACGGTGCGATCCAGGGCTACGAGGGCGTGATCTGGCGCTCGGTCGATCGCGGCACACGCTGGACCAAGGCATACGAAAGCGCAGGGCGCGGTGAGTTCATCGATCTGGAAGTCTTGCCGACGCGCACCGACGCCTCGACGCCGGAAACGATGCTGGCTGCATGGGAAGACGGCAACGGTGCTCGCCGTGGCGACGTGCTGCGCTCCGACGATGGCGGTCGCTCCTGGCAGCCCAGCGCGGCCGGATTGCCGGTCGTGCTGAGCAATGCCCGGCTCTGCGTCAGCGCCAACGATCCGGGCGTGGTGTATCTCAGCGCGGGTCTGGGCAATTGGTCCAGCCGGATATTTCGCTCGGTCGATGCCGGACGTAGTTGGCAGGCGCGCGGCAGCGAGGGCGCCTGGATACTCGACATCGGCTGCGATCCCGACCAATCCGATCGCCTCTATGTGGTGCGTGCTGGCAGCGCCAGTCAGCCATCACGCATCGAGTACAGCGAGGATGGCGGCAACCGGTTCACGCCGGCGGATGCCGGACTGCCCTCGGTGCGGGCGGCAACGCAACTGCTGATCACCGCCAACGCGGCCGGTGGCAGCGACCTGATGCTGGCGACCGGCCAGGGTGCCTTTATGGCGCAGACCGGTGGCGCTATCGACGTCGAGCAATAGTCGACGAGCGCGGCGCTATTCGAAACTGTTGGCGAACACGAGCTCGGGCAAGGGCGCGTTGTCGACGCTGAATTCCACCGGCGACGAGATGCCGATGTTCAAGGCGGCGTCACTGGCCTCGACGACCAGGCTATGCAAGCCATCGCTCAGCGTCGTTGAATCGAAATCGATCTGGTACGGCGCGCCGGCATCCTGGCCACGCTCGATGCCATCGACCAGAAAGCGCGTATTGACGACACCGGCGTTATCGCTGGCATTGGCTTTGAGCACGATATCGCCGCGCCCGCCCTGCACGCTGGCGACAACAGTCGGCAGGGTCGTATCGCTGCCCGCCAACTGATTGACCCAGATCGGTGCCGACCACAGCAACTTGCCATCGTCCTGAACCAGTCGCACATAGTAAAAATGCGCGCCGAGGGCCGGGGTAAAATTATGCGTGGCGGTCTCTGCCAAGACCGTCACCGTGCCGTTGCGGCCGGGCACGCCCTCCAGTATCTGGATCTGGCTGACCGTGCGGCCGGCCGGGTTGGCGAACAGGGCGCTGAGTTGCAGCGACCCGTAGTTGTCAAAGCGTTCGCCCATCAGATGTTCGTTGGCGGTGAAAATCAGCTGCGATGCTTTGTCGCTGGTCGCAAATACCCGACGTGCGCGCAGTGCATCAAGAAAATTGTCGCGGCTCAGCGGCAGAGACTGTTCGATCAACACCGCGGTTCGGTTGGTCCAGCTGGCACCCCAGTTGGCGCAGTGATTGTCCTGATTGGTCGCCGGCGCGACGTGGAAACCGGCTTCGAGAAATTTCTTGTAATCCGATTCGTAGAGGCTGCGGCTGGTCTCGGTCTCGGTGGTATTGCTGGAGAACGCCGAGGTGTTCTGGATCTCCGACAGCACCATCACTTCATCGCCATCGGAGCTGTACCCCACGGGCACGCCATTCACCTTGAACTGCGTTGAGGCATCCGGATGATTGAACTGGCCGATCAGATTGCGCGCTTGCATCGTTGCGTAGATGCCGGGGTAGTCACTCTTGGCGGTAAATACATCGCCGATCAGCTGACCGCTGCTATTGAACTCCCAAGCGAACAGTTCGTTCGAGTTGAAGATGTTCATATGCCCAGCATTGCTGATCACACCCCATTCCATGCCGTAGACGGCGAGGAAACCGGGCTGGATGGCGTTGCGCGTCAGCGCGGCGGTTAGGCCTGCCTGATAGCGGTCGCGGGCAACCTGTGGGTTGGCGCTGGAATTGGTTCCGGACGAACCATCGAAGTAATGGTTGTGTTCCGTCGCTGCGGAGAAATCCAGCCCATGGTCGCGCGCATAGTCGAAGCCCGCACCGGGCCCGAACGCGCCGGTCTGCGCGCCCTGCGAGCCGGAACAGGAGCCGATCGCACCACCGCCATCCGAATCATTGCTCTGCGTATGCAGATTGCCGAGGTACACCGTGTACGGCAGCCCGCCGGCAATCGGTGCGGCGCGATTCGGTTGGACGCCGATCGGCAGCGCCGCGAAGTCGGGCATGGCGACCACGGCCGGCACACCGACATGCACTTCCCATTCCTGCTCGATCACGCCTTCGGCCGCGCTCAACGCCGCATCGACGCGCTGCTCAAGGGTTCCTCCAGCCGCACGCATCGCAAGCGGTTCACCGGACAGCGCGCGCATCCGCACACGATAAAAACCGTTCTGCAAGGCGCGGCCCAGCCCATCCCGGCCATCCCAGGCCTGCGCTATTTCAATCGGAGCCTGATACAGGCGCTCTTCCCCGAGCCAGGTCCGCAGTACATCCGAACCGTGAGGCCCAAGCAACTCAAGCCGCCACGCCACAGTCGAAGGCTCACTGGCATCGGGGAAGCGAAAGAACATCCGCAATTCCCGCGCCTCACCGGTCTCACCGCGAAACGGCGCCGCCAGCGCCGCCTCGAATTCCTGATGATCCGGACTGCCCGCCCTGGCGTTGCCCATAGCCATGCACAGCAGCGCCAGCCACAAACCAATAACTCCGACACGCACGCAAACCCCCGAGGCTGCGCACAGAACGCCATTCTGTTGGAGGCAGCCCGTCATTCTAGGCACGAAGGGATTGGCGGTGGAAGTGCCGCGTGCTGTGGCAGCTAGCGCCGTTCACGATCGGCCTGCCCGTGTCTCGTCTGTAGCGCGGGGCGAGCCCCGCGCTACAAGTGCGAGGTCAACCGCAAGATCAAAAGAAGCGGGATTCGACCGACTCTCTACTCAATCTTCGCAGCGGCGTCCCCGCCTGGGTCATTCGGCTGCGCGATAAACAGCGCACTCAGCCGCGGCAGAATATCTGCGTAATCCAGCTCGGTCAGGTTGCTGGCCATAGCGATGACCAGACCGTGTTCGGGCAGCAGCCAGAGTTGCGAGGTTCCGCCGATCGAGCCGCCGCCGTGGCCGATCCAGTTGTTGCCCTCGGCATCTTGCACGATGCGCCAGCCGATGCCGTAGCCGGTGGCATCGCCGGATGCGGTCTTCTGCACGGTCCAGAGCAGACGTCGCATCGCGGGCGAGACTCTGTTGTCATCCATATGTGCCAGTCCGAAGCGCGCGAGATCATCTGTGGTGGACAGAAAGCCGCCGCTGGCCCATTTGTAGCTGTTGTCGACTTCGGGTTCGTTATAGACATGACCGTCCCGGCGCAGGTAGTAGCGACCGCGATGGGGCACGATGTCCTGGAGACGATCGGGCACCGTGGCCGTCATGCCCAGCGGAACGAAGACCGTCTTGGCCATGGTGTCGAGAAAGGGCTCGCCCGCTGCCTGTTCAATTACTGCGCTCAGCAGGTTGTATCCATACGAAGAGTACTTCCACTGCGCGCCGGGCACCCCAATCAGCGGATCGGACTGGAAGATGTCCAGTGACTCGCGCACGCTGGCGTAGTACTTCCTACCATAGGCTTCATCGCCAGCGTAATGGCGTATGCCGGCGAGGTGGCCGGCCAACTGGCGGACGCTGAAGACATGCGCCTTTTCCGGAAATGTCGGCACGTAGCGGCGCACATCGGCATCGAGGTCGATGCTGCCGCGCTCCACCAGCGTGACCAGGGCAAGCGCCGTCATCGGCTTGACCACGCTGCCCACTCTGAACTTTGTTGTCGAGGGCTCTACCGGAACCCGTTGTTCGATATCGGCATAGCCAAAACCCCTCGACCAGACCAGTCGGCCGTCTTGCGCGACCGATACCGAAAGTCCGGGGCTGCCGCTTTCGCTCGCGAACTGGCGCAGCATGCGATCGGCTTCGAGCGTCACATCGTTTGCGCTGGCGCTGAGGCTCGCCAGCATCAGCAGTGTTGCGCCCAGACTCACCGCGATGGCTTTTCTGTAAGCAATTCGAGTGCGCATGCGTGTTCCCTGTTTGTCGACCGCCTGGATAGTAGCCATTCGAATTGCAGCACGCACAATCATCGGGAAGCGCATACCGGGCGCGCGGTACCGATGATGTACAGATACCACCGTGCGCGCGGTTCTCAAACGTAGAACGTAGGGCGGATTCCGCGCAGCTGAATCCGCCGCGCCCGGCGCAAGCGTCGGGGTTTTGGTGACCGCAGAGGATCTGCATGCTGTTTCTCGATGTATCGGTGCCGCCGCCTTCACGACTGCGGATACCGCCACGCGGCATCCGACCTGCACTTGCGGTTGCGGACCGGGCGCGGAAAATCGAAAACGGCGACCGCGAATTGAACCGATTCACGCCGCGCTGGCACCTAAGATGCAACAGCGAAGCCATGGCAGCCCGAACGTGCAGCGGAACAGCGAAAGAATCCTCGATGAGTACCTGATCGCTGCGGCTCTGACCGGAGACCGGCCGGCGTGGCAGCGTCTGGTGGTGCGTTGGCAGCCGAAGTTGTTGCGACATGCCTGGCGCCTGCTGGGCGACGCCGAGCGGGCGCGTGATGCGGTTCAGGAAAGCTGGGTCGAGATCCTGCGCAGTCTCGGCCGACTGGATGATCTGGCCGCGTTTCCGGCCTGGGCCTTGCAGATCGTCACGCGGCGCTGCCAGCGGCTGTTTCGTGGTTCTGATCAACAACGGCGCGCCACCGCGGCACTGACCGTGGAAGCCGATGAGATCTGCTCAAACGCCCACGAGGGCGAGCTCAATGTCGACATCGAGCAGGTATTGACTGCTTTGCGATCCTTACCAGGCGCACAGCGCTCGGTGCTGGCCCTGTTTTATCTGGAAAGCCTGAGCGTGGCCGAAATTGCCATTGCGATGGACGTTCCGCCGGGAACGGTCAAGACCCGGCTCATGCATGCGCGGAACAAAGTCCGTGCGCTATTGGAAGGAGTGGGAAATGAGCAAGTTGGATGATCTGATGTCGCAGGCGATGTCTAAGGAAGACCAGGAATTGCTGGCAAGGCATGCCGAACCTGGCTACTTCACACAGGCGATGGGCATGTTCCGTGGTTCCTGGAGCTGGGTGATGTGGCTGGTCTATTTCGTGGTACTCGCCACCGCCGCGCTGAGCGTCTACGCGTTCTGGCAACTTTATTCCAGCGGCGACGCGTTGGCTGCAGTGAAATGGGCCACGGCGGGTCTGGCACTGAGCCAGATCGTATTCATGGGCAAGAGTTTCATGGGAACGCACATGGAAGCCAACCGCACGTTGCGCGAAATCAAGCGCGTCCAATTGCAGGTCTCGCTGCTGCGCAGTGCGCGGCCCTAGGGCGTGACCAAAAACGTCCGCAACGCGCCAGTGGTACGGCATCAGTGAGCGCGCTCTTCCAGGCCCGTGCAATTCCTGGAGACGCCTCGGTGATCCGTACCCGGAGCGTCGCGCCAAGTCGGTGGATTCGCGTGCACCGCGGTTCGGGTTTTTGCGAATGATCCGGACGTGCGTAGGGTGCGGTCTGGAGATTCCGCTGGGCGGGCCGCTGCGTCACTGTGCGCCGCGCAGTCGGTGTGGGATCGGTTCGGGCCATGGCCGAACCGGGACCTGCGCGAATTGGACGCTGTTGGAGGGTATTAGGAAGGGCATACCGCTATCCCTTCGCACGCAGGACAATGCGCGAGTTGTCACTCAGGGTTGTGACGCCTGTGCGCTATCCGTTCGCTCGCCAGCTTGGCCAGCACTGTGCGGTGTTCGGGCGGAAAGGGCGATCGTCTGCCGCAGTGACTCAACAAGAGCACGTCGTCTTGCGATTCGCCGAGCGCAGTGGCGAGATCTACTCTGCCCTTCACTTTTGTCTGCAATTCGTGACGCGACGTGCTCAGGAAGGTGTCTTGCTGACGCAGACGACGCAGACGGCGTCGAAAGCCATGCCAGGCAGCCGCATCATCCGGGCGTCGCCTGGCACGCCGCTCAGCCTTGTCGACCCGGCGGCTGCTCCGCTTGAGACCCTTGGCAATTTCCTTCTTTCCTAGCGCATCCCAATCCAGGCGTCGGAGTCGCTTCTGGCTGACGAACAATCGATGTCGACGCGCGGCGAATTCCGGATCGCGAAGCAAGGCCCGCTGCAGAATCCCGTCGCGTCGCTGCAAAGCCAGGGCTTCGGCCTCGGCCAGCATCCGGCGCGCAGCAACCGGTGCGACATCCCGCAGTCGCCGCAGCGCCTCGATCAATGCCTGCCCATCGCGCAGATGCGACAAGCCGCGACAGAGCCGGCCCAGCTCGTCGTCGAGTGCTCGCGCCTTGGCTTTGTTGAGCACCGTTGCGCCGAGCGCCAGGGCGGCACGCACGCGACGCACACACTTTCGCGCCTCGTGAACGCCCGCATGGCGATCCTCACCGGTGCGGGCCAGATGAGTTTGCGCTTGCTGCAATAGCTCGAGTGCAAGAGCCCTTAGGCCTGGTCCCGAAAGCGGTGCCGCAACCGACGAGGGCTCGGTTCGGTCAATGCTGGGCGTAGCGTCGATGTCGGCGCTCAAGGTAGGTCTCCCTGGAAGTTCCAGTATGCGCCGGACCCGCGCAGCGCAATTGATTCAGATCAACTGTCAGGCGCGTCCGCCTGGGTCCAATCGAGTCGGCGGTCGTTCGCCCTCGCCGGAACACGCCGGCATTTGGAATCCGAACGTCGCCGCGGCCGACTGTTCGAAGCGACGGGATACCCAGCCGCCAGCAGGCAACGCGATCCGCTTGTGCCCTGCGCGCCGATTCAGCGATCCGGGCTGACCGGTCGCGCTGGCAAATCTGCGCACGATTCCAGATGCGCCTTGGCCGTCCGCAGCAAGGCCTCGACCGCCTCCGCAGTGGCCAGGTTGAACGCTTCTGCGATGCTCTGCGCGTCATCTGTATCGGGTGGTTGTGAACGTTCGGTGGGCGGAAATTCGATGTGCGAATCCGACTGGACGCACTTCAGTTCCGCCGATAGCGTGACCCGAGCCGAGCGCGCTCCGTTCGGCTCTATCAGCAGGTCGAATCGGCTCAGCCACACGTCAACACTGGCAATTCGATGCGCACCGAGCGTGCTGCCTTCGATCGCGCGAACGCGGCGCAATTGCATCTGCTCGGCCAACATGATCGCCGGTGACTCGGACCAGCGCAGACCCTGATGCTGCATCAATTTGGCGCCATCGACGACCAATATCCGATTGCTCTGCAGGGCGGATACCGCGCGCACGCCGCCCAATGTCAACCCACTCGGCCAGACGTCCTCGGTCGCAGGCGTGGGCAGACTCAGTTGCAAGGTGGTGAGTGCCTCCGGGCGTGGAATGAGCGTGCAACCGGAAATCGCCACCGCTTGGCCAAATAGCAGAACGCAGATGATTGTTCGGACGCTCATTTCTTCCCCGCTTTTGGCGTGTAAACAGGCAGGACTTGTGCGCCCAGAAGGTAGTCGGCTGGTGCCTGGTCAAAGCGGCGCGTGATCCGCGCCAGATTCTCACTGGTCTGCTGCAAGGCTTGCAGTGTGGCCGACAGTTCGGTGCGCGCCTGGACATCGAGTCCATCAACTGCATTGCTGCCGCGCTCGGCAAAGGCCTCAATCGCCAGCGCAGCCTGTTTGATATCGGTCACTGCAATACGCGCCTCTTCAAACAGGTTACCGGTCCCATCGGCCGACGTCGCCTGCAGCTCGCCCTGGATCTGGGCAAGAACACCATCTGCGCGCACGGCGACGGAGCCTAATCGGCGCTCCAGCTCGCGCGCTTCAGAAAGCGCCTCGCGCAGCGCCGGGTAATCGTTCTTGACGCCGTCACTGACCACCTGCAAATTTTCCAACAACGCAGAGACCCGCTGAATATTCTTGTCGCTGAGTATTTCTGCCGCGCGCACCATCACTTCCTGCGCACTGTGCATCGCACCACTGCCGCCGCTCATCAACTCACTCAGCGTCGATGGCACCGTGTCAATGTGTGGCGCTGGGCGAAGGTCGACCTCACGCAGCAGTTTGGCCCCGGGTGTGCCGCCAAAGAGCTCCACCACGGCCACCCCAGTCAGGCCGGTATAACTCAGCTGAGCCTTGGTATCGGTCTTGATCGGCGCGGAAGCGGTCACCCGAACGCGCACGCTGACCTCACGCGGATCTTTGGGATCGAGGCTGAGCTTGCGCACCTCGCCAATCTGGATGCCGTGGTACTGAACAATCGCTCCCACCGCAAGACCGGCAACTGATTCGTGGAAGCGAACATCATAGTTCTGATACTCGCGATCCAGCTGGATCCTGCCCAGCCACAGCACGAACAGGATCAGGCCGAGTGTCACCACGAGTGAGAACACGCCGATCAGAAAAAAGCGCGCATGTGTTTCCATCTCAAGCTCCTTGCGTGCGCAATGCGAGTGCGCTTTGCGCGCTGCGTCCGCGCGGACCGCGGAAGCATTGTTGAATCCACGGGTGTTTGTGCTCGGCAATGCGTTCTGGCGTATCCACGGCGACCACATGCCGATCAACCAGCACCGCAACCCGGTCACAGCAGGTGAAGATGGAATCGAGATCGTGTGTGACCAGAAATACTGTCAGGTCCAGGCTCTTCTTGAGCGTCACGATCAGTTCGTCAAAGCCCGCCGCGCCAATCGGATCGAGACCCGATGTTGGTTCATCCAGAAACAGGATTTCCGGATCCAGTGAGAGAGCGCGCGCGATGCCGGCACGTTTGCGCATGCCACCGGAAAGCTGGTTCGGGTATTTGTGCGCCGAATCGGCCGACAGACCGACCAAGGCGATCTTCAGGCGCGCGATTTCATCCATGAGATCCAGTGGCAGCGGTTGGTGTTCGATCATCGGCACCTTGATGTTCTCGAGCACATCGAGTGATGAAAACAAAGCACCATCCTGGAACATCACGCCCCAGCGTCGCTCGATCTCCGCACGCTTGGCCGGCGAAGCGGCACGCAAGTCTTCACCCAGGACCCGAATCTGGCCCCGCGCGGGTTCCTGCAGACCGATGATCGACCTCAGCAAGACCGACTTGCCGGCACCCGAACCCCCGATCACGGCCAGTACCTCGCCACGACGCACGTCGAGGTCAAGATTTTCGTGCACGATCTGAGCACCAAAGCGATTGACCAGGCCGCGAACCTCAATGACGTTTTCCTGGCTCGCGGAGACCATGTTCAAAGGTCCAGATTCATATAGAGCACCGCGAACAGGGCATCGACGACAATCACCAGAAAGATCGACTGTACGACCGACGAAGTCGTGTGACTGCCAACTGATTCGGCACTGCCAGAAACCTTGAGTCCCTCGAGGCAACCAATTGAGGCGATGAGAAATGCGAAAACAGGCGCCTTGAGCAGGCCCAGCCAAAGGTAGTAGAGCTCGGTTTCTTCCTGCATCCGGCTCAGAAACATGACCGGCGAAATGTCCAGGGTGGTGGCGCCAACCAACGCACCGCCAAGAATGCCCGACAGCATCGCGAGAAAACTCAGAACAGGCAGCATCACCAGCAGGGCAAGCAGGCGTGGTATGACCAGGAGCTCGACGGGATCCAGCGCCAATGCCTTGATGGCGTCGATTTCCTCGCGACTGCGCATGGAACCGATTTCGGCGGTAAACGCACTACCCGAGCGGCCGGCCACCAGGATGGCGGAGAGCAGCACCCCAAATTCGCGGAGGAAGCTGACGCTGACGATTTCGACGGTCAGAATCGACGCACCAAAATCCCGCAGCGCCGTTGCGGACAGAAACGCGACCACTGCGCCAACCAGAAAACAGAGCAAGCAGATGATCGGTACGGCGTCCAGACCGGTGCGCTCCATATGGTGCACGACGGCGGTCATCCGCAGCTTGCGGCGACCCATCAGGATCGCCAAAGCGCAGGCGTTGATCGCACCGAAGAAAGCGGCGAGCTGCAGCATCTGGCTCCACAGTCCGACGATCGATTCGCCGAGACGCGCGATCCACAAGCGCCAGCTGCTGATCGACTTTCGTGTGGCAGGCGCCCCACTGGCGGCATCTGCAATCAGGGTGAGCAGGGCGAGATGCTCGGGGCGCGGTCCGCGAATGCGCTCAATCGTCTCACGGTAGCGTCGTTCGCTGCCCAATAGCCGAAGCAGGACCAGCGCACCTGCAGAATCCAAACTCTCCAGCTCCGTCAAATCCAACTGCTCGGGCGCTCGTTTCAAGGTTTCGACCTGCGCGAGGATTCCCGGAAGGCAGCGCATTGTGCAGGACCCGCTTACTGCCAGGACTGCAGCATCCGTTCCGTCGCCGCGCCATTCGAGTCGCGCTGATTTCATGGGGCCGAGTTTAGGAGACATTTGCAACGATCTCATATTGGCGCGCGGATAGCTGCAGGAACTTTCTGCAGGCGTGACATGAGCTTTCAGGCAGCCCGCTCCGCAGGTATTAAAACGCTACTGCGGCGGTGCGCGTTGAGAAATCAGGCCCGGAGTTGATCCTCATCAAGGTATTGGCCTCCCACGCGAGGAAACTGGCTCGCATCGGCGCCCTTCTGTGGACGCGGCCAACGGGACGCGAACATGAGCCACATTGTCATCATGGGCGCTGGACTGGGTGGGATGAGCGCCGCCTATGAGCTGCGCGACATCCTCGGCCCTTCGCATCAGATCACCCTGATTGGTGACGGCGAGCTCTTCAGCTTCACGCCTTCCAATCCCTGGTTGGCCATTGGTTGGCGCGAACCCGGCGACATCACATTGCCAGCCGCCGAGTATCTGGGCAGAAAGGACATCGCTTTTCTGCCTGACCCAGTGACCGAGATACAGGCGCTGCAGAAAGCGGTGGTGACACGTACCGGACAGCGAATCGAGTATGACTACCTGCTGATCTGCACAGGCCCAAAACTTGCGTTCGATGAAGTGCCGGGATCCGGTCCAGCGCCCGGTCACACGCAATCGGTATGCACGACGCCTCACGCATCGGAAGCCTGGGCGGCCTATCAGGCCTTCCTCGAAAAGCCAGGCCCGATCGTTGTCGGCGCCGTTCAAGGCGCGAGCTGCTTCGGTCCGGCCTACGAATTTGCCATGATCCTCGACGCCGATCTTCGCAAACGAAAATTGCGCGACAAAGTACCGATGACCTTCGTCACCAGTGAGCCGTACATCGGTCACATGGGCCTCGGAGGCGTTGGTGATTCCAAGGGCTTGATGGAGTCGGAGCTGCGCCAACGCCACATCAAGTGGATTACCAATGCGAAGGTCAGCGAGGTGCGTGCCGGCGAGATGAGCGTCGCCGAACATGGCGAGGATGGCAGCCCCAGGAAGGACCAGGTGCTGCCATTTTCCTACGCGATGTTGCTGCCCGCATTCAAAGGTGTGCCGGCGGTAGCCCAGGTCGAGGGCCTATGCAATCCACGCGGCTTCGTGATCGTTGACAAGCACCAGCGCAGCCCGAAGTATCCGGAAATTTTCGCGGCTGGCGTCTGTGTCGCGATCCCGCCGGTAGAAGTCACTCCGGTAGCGAC
The DNA here is from genome assembly GCA_043738015.1 of Lysobacterales bacterium. Taxonomy (GTDB): domain Bacteria; phylum Pseudomonadota; class Gammaproteobacteria; order Xanthomonadales; family Ahniellaceae; genus 0-14-3-00-62-12. The sequence goes on along the minus strand of JAYSZM010000001.1, from coordinate 67,263 downwards.
CGGAGCACCCAAGACCGGTTTCATGATCGAGTCGATGGTCACGACCATCGTGCGCAACATCGAGGCCGAACTGCGCGGCGATCCCGCGGAATTTGAGGGCACCTGGAATGCTGTCTGCCTGGCCGACATGGGCGACAGCGGCGTTGCATTCGTTGCCTTGCCGCAGATACCGCCGCGCAACGTGACCTGGGCCAAGAAGGGAAAGTGGGTACATCTGGCCAAGGTCGCGTTCGAAAAATACTTTCTGTACAAGATGCGCCACGGCAACTCCGAGCCAATCTATGAGAAGTACATCTTGAGCGCGCTCGGCATCGAACGACTCAAAAAAGAGAAGGCTACGGCACCGAGTTGAATACAGCGAACCTCGGCCAGGGATTGCGGGTTGGCTGCAGACTGGTCGCGACGATTCGTGCTGCAGCCATCGACCCCGAAGGCATCCTCTGCGCCTGATGAGGGGCGCAGCGCGTCCAGACAGAACGCCAGAGCGTATTTCAGTACAACGGCGCCCCGGTCACGGCTTCCAGACTTCGCGCGGCGTGAGAGTTCGATACGAAATTCCTGCCGCACCGGGCTCCGACGGAACCCGAGTCGAGTGGCGGCCTGTACGGAATTTTTGGATGCGCCATCGCGACTGCGGCGCAGGGATCGCCACGCCAGACGACGACGCGCGCTGTCGGCGCTTCTGCTGCCGCGCACGCTGTCCAAAGTCGCGCAGCAACTCCAGATCGATCACCGCCGATGGCGCGCCGGTCATCGAGGGAACCCCTGAATAAGTCCGGAGCCGCGATAGTTCCCTGAGTCAGGGGGCGAAATACTGCAGTTTTTTTGGGGTCTGGCAAGCGATAGGCTGGGTAGCAAAGACGATGTGGTGACTTGTTCAGACCTTTCCAAGTTGACGATTTTCACGACCTGGATATGTTTCCAACACGCGACAGCGTCAACGCTGTCCGCGCCTCGCGAATGCTCGCGACAGCCGCAGTTGACTGGAGACAGACGACAACGCCCGCATCCCGCGAATGCGGGATGCGGGCTCGGCCAAGGGCACTGGAAAATGCAGGCGAGCCGCTGCGCCGACATCAGAGCGCGGTCGGTTTCGACCGGTAGCCAAATTCAAGGGGTAATTCAATGATTCGCGTCCTGGCCTTGTGCCTGCTGTTGTTTGTCTTCCCGGTAACGGCGTCTGCGCCTGTTGCGAACGATCCAGGATGGATGCGACAGGTCGAGAGCGACATCGCGCTTAGCGAGTACCAGGTCCGCGCCAATCCAGCGGGCCTGCAGGCGCCCAACCGTGCGCAGGGCTTTCGTACCTATTTCGAAACGAGCGGCGTCCGCTTGGTGGATCGCGCACATGAGCCGTCGGAATGGGCGCAACTCCGGCTCAGTGCCTGGGGCCGTCAATCCCGGATGCAACACGCCAATGCTGGCACCCTCAGCCATGAAAACAGCCGCGTCGAGATCCGCCGCGAAGGCATCTACGAGTGGTATGAGAATCGCGCGGAGGGACTGGAACAGGGCTTCGAGGTGCTTGAGCGTCCAGCCGGAGCAGGCGCTCTGCTGGTCCGAATCGCCACGGGGAGCGCCGAGGTCGCTGTCGGTGCTCAGGGGCTGGTTCTACAGGGCGGTAGTCAGCAGCTTCGCTATAGCAAGCTCAAAGCCTGGGACGCCGATGGTGTCGTGCTGCCGTCGAGCATGGACGTCGTCGCCAACGAGATCGAGCTGCGGATTGCGGACGACGGCGCGCGCTATCCCGTAACGATCGATCCGATCATCAATGTCACCCCGGATGCACAGCTCGAATCCAATCAGGGCAGTGGCCAAGGCGGCCACAGCGTTGCCTTTGTGGGCGACCTCAACGCTGATGGTTTCGGCGACGTCGCGGTTGGCGCTTTTGGCTATGACGGCGGCGCCACCAATTCGGGCGCAGTGTTCATTTACTTCGGCGGCGCCGGCACTTTCGACGCGGTCGCCGACACCGTGCTGATTTCCAGCGTCACCGACGCGCGAATGGGTAGCAGTGTAGCCGGCGCGGGTGATTTGAATGGCGATGGCTATTCCGACCTGATTGTTGGAGCCGTTCAGTACAACGGCGGTCAAGTGAACGAGGGCGCCGCGTTTGTCTACTTTGGCGGAGCCGGCTCAAGCCTGAACGCCGTTGTCGATGGCGATCTGCAAAACAATCAGACGAATTCGTTCATGGGCGGCAGCGTTGCCGGTGTCGGCGATGTCAATGGTGATGGCTACGCCGATGTCGCTGTGGGCGCCGCAGCCTGGGACGCTACCGCCAACGGCAACGAGGGTCGTGTCTTCGTCTACTTCGGTGGCGCCGGTGCGAGCTTTGATACCACGGTGGATGTAACACTGTTCTCGTCACAGGTGGGCGCCGCATTCGGCAGCGGCGTTTCCGGTGGCGATATCAATGGCGATGGCTACTCGGACATCATCGTTGGCGCTTCGCTCTACGACAATGGCCAGACCGACGAAGGCAATGCCTTTGCCTATTTCGGCAGCGCCTCATTCGATATTGCTACCGATGGCACCTTGCAGTCGAACCAGGCCGGCGCGGAATTTGGTGGCAGCGTTGCCGTAGTGGGTGATGTCAACGGCGACGGCTATGCCGATGTACTCGTGGGTGCGCCCGCCTACAGCAGTGGCCAAGCTGGCGAAGGCGCCGCCTACCTGTACTTTGGTGGCGCCGGCACCAGCATCAATTCTACCGTGGACGCGCTTCTGGAATCCAACGAGACGGGCGCCGCCATGGGTCGCAGCGTGAGCGGTGCGGGCGATACCAATGGCGACGGATACGCCGATATTCTGATCGGCGCGCCACTGTCCGACACCGTGCCTTCTGCTGATGAAGGTAGGGCGTTCCTCTATCTGGGTGGTGCAGGCGCATTCGAGACGGGCCTAGACCAGTTCTTTGCTGGCGCACAGGCGATGAGTCGCATGGGCTTTGCGGTCGGTGGTGGTGACGTCAACGGCGACGGCTTTTCCGATGTGCTGGTCGGTGCACCCAGCTTCAACGGCGGCCTCGCCGAAGAAGGCGCCACCTTTCTGTATTTTGGCGGCGCGCGTCGACTCGACACTCAGTTCGACGCCTTGGCCACAACCGTTCAGGCAAGTAGCCAATCCGGGCACAGCGTGGCAACTGGCGATGTGAACGGGGATGGCTTTTCCGATCTCATCGTTGGCGCCTACGGTTTCGACGATGGCGTGCTCACCAATGCGGGCATCGTACGCATCTACTTGGGCAGCAACGGTGGATTCAATAATGTGTTCGACGCGCAGTTGAGCGCGGGCCAGGCCGAGGCACGATTCGGAGCAAGCGTGTCGGCGGCAGACCTCAACGCCGATGGTTTCGACGATGTGGTGGTCGGTGCACCATTCTGGGACGGCGACCAGCTCGATGAAGGTGCCGGCTTTGTCTTTTACGGCAGCGCAGGGGCCTTCGACACGGTGGCCGACGCACGATTTGAATCCAACCAGATCAACGCGCAGCTCGGAACCAGTGTCAGCATCGTCGGCGATGTAAACGGCGATGGGATGAACGATGTAGTGGCAGGCGCGCCCTTCTACGACAACGGCAATAGCGACGAAGGCGCAGCCTTTCTTTACCTCGGTGGCACCTCCCTCGACGTTGTGGCCGATGCGGTGCTCGACATCAACCAGAACGCTGCCTACCTCGGCGGCAGTGTTGCCGGTGCGGGTGACGTCAACGGCGATGGATTCGCTGACGTGATCGTGGGCGGAGTTGGCTTCGACGCAACGGGGGCAACCAATTCCGGCGTAGCATTGCTTTACTACGGAGGTCCTGGTGATTTCAATACGGTTGCCGACGGCACCATGACCTCACAGACCTCGGCCCGTCTGGGTGCAAGCGTCAGCAAGGCCGGAGATGTCAACGGTGATGGCTTCGGAGACGTGATCGTGGGCGCCTACGACTATTCCGATGGCGAACTCAATGAGGGTGCAGCCTTCGTCTACTTCGGCGCCGCCGGTGCATTCAACAACGTGGCCGACGCAGTCTTGCAGGTCAATCAGATCGACGCCGCAATGGGCACCAGTGTTGCCAGCGCTGGTGACGTCAATGGCGATGGTTTTGGCGATGTGATTGTCGGTGCGGTCGATTTCGACAATGGCGAGGTGGACGAAGGCGCTGGATTTGTTTACCTCGGGGGCCCCGGCGCATTCGATACCGCGGCCGACGCCCAACTGGAACGAAACCAGAGCAACGGCGGCCTCGGATTCAGCGCAGCTTCCGGTGATACCAATGGCGATGGATTCAGCGATGTCATTCTCGGCGCGCCGGCGATGGACCTCAATGCCGTGGATGACGGAACGGCAGCACTGTTTGAAGGCAATGTCCGCGGTCGACCGATCAACGCCCAGCAAATCAACCCGACGTTCTCGCAGTTCAGCGCCTGGGGGCTAAGCGGAGACGCGGATGGCTATCTGGTTGCCATGAACGTCGCCAGCCCTCGGGGTCGGGAACGCGCGCACCTTGAGGTGGAAAGCTGCCCCGCAGCCGCAGCCTTCGGAAATGCATCACTTTGCACCCGCTTCGTCTCCACGTCGTGGAGCGATCTGAATCTCGCCGGGATCCTGATCGGAACCGAGCTGAGTGGACTGACGGCCAATAGCCTCCATCACTGGCGTGCGCGTGCCTTGTATGCCCCGTTCACGGTCACCGCTGTCGGCATCACGGCGCCACTGGCGCCGATCGCCGGTCCGTGGCGACGCCTGGACGCCAATGCCGACGTCGCTGATGTGCGCATTTCCGATTTGTTGTTCAAGAACGGCTTTGAATGAGTGTGCTGGAGAAATTCGGATCAAGGCGCGCTGGTGCCCGTGGTCCGGCAGTGGGCAACGCCCGAGTTCGCGCTGTTGCGCACTCGGGTATGCGCGGCCTATTTGCTCGAAGCCGAACGACGAGGTCCGGGACCTTCGCCATCCAACTGCCCGGGCTCAGACATTCCGTGCTTCCGGGAAATCTGAGCTCGGGTGCTGGTCTGCTGCGCTCAAGCGATCAGGCCAGGTGCCTGACGCGGGCACTGGAATGCACGCCATGGCCTGACTCGCCGCGTCATGCGACTGTGCATTGCCGGCCGCTCCATCCAACCGATAGAGTGCCGACATGAGTTCCCCGGCCAACGCCCGATCCCCCGTTCGCATCGCAATGGTTGAGGACAAGCCCTTGTTGCGTGTCGGCGTACGACGGGTAGTCGAGGAGGTACCGAATTGGATCTGGGTGTGGGAAGCCGACTCGTTGGAGTCGGCGCATCAGCAGGGCGAGACTGCATGCGACGTTCTCCTGCTGGACCTTGGTCTACCCGATGGAAGCGGCCTTGAACTGATCCCGAAATTCAGCGCGCGCGGTGTCAAGGTCATCGTGTTCTCGGTACTCGGCGACGAACACAGCGTGATTGCTGCGATCGAGCGCGGCGCTGCGGGCTATCTGCTGAAGGATGCAACGATCGACGCAATGCGACTCGCCATCAGCGAGGTCGTGGCGGGTGGCGCGCCATTGACGCCGGCGATTGCAGCGCATCTTGTGCGGCGTCTGCGGCACGCAGACAGCGCCGCCGACAAGGCTATCGAGGTGGATTCCGGGCTCAGCCAACTCACTGCACGCGAGCGAGAAGTATTGATGGCCCTGGCGCGCGGTTTCAGCTATGACGAAACTGCCGCAATGCTGGAGATTTCCAAGCACACGGTCGTGCATCACATCAAACAGATCTACGCAAAACTCGCGGTCAGTTCACGGGCTCAGGCCGTGTTCGAAGCGGTGCAGGCTGGCTGGTTGCGTTCGTGAAGCTTGCGCGCGCACTTGTTCCGTCTGCGCTACTTTCAATGGGTTTTATAGCGCTGGTGCTTTGGCTTGCCCGCGAGACCGAGCCCGCCATCGAGCCGATCACAGCGATCGAGGCCCGTGCCGCCGAATTGCCGCAAGATCTTCAGCACTGGCAAGACTTGCGGCCGGCAGACTGGAAGCACTTTGAGTTGCCGCTGAAGGTATGCCGCGTCAAATGCACGACGCCCTACACGGCATGGCGCTATCACTTTGCTGGTGATGCCACACCGCTGAAAGACCCCGCGCTGTTTTTCCCCTTCAGCGATGCCAATATGGCGCTGTATCTCAACGGCACCCTGATCGAGATGCAGGGACGCATGCAGGCCCCGCCGAGCGTCTATCGGTATATGGGTCGCCTCATCCGTCTGCCGGCGCCGCTGCTAAGACCCGACCACAATGAGCTTGTCTGGCTATTGACCATCGAACGCCGTGGCATTGGTGGCGTAGCCCCCTTTTTTCTTGGCGAGTACGGCGACTTCGAAAAGCCCCTGGCACGCCTGCGCTGGCTGACCCATGATCTGATCGCGGCCTCTTTCTGGCTTCAATTGGCAACGATGATGTTTGCCCTGGGCATGCTCTGGCGTGGTTCGCAGGAACGAGTGGTGATCTGGTTCCTGTTGGCCGCGCCCTTTTGGCTGGTGCTGGCCGCCTGGCATCTGGCACCTGACTGGGGCGGCCTGCAAGTGGTTCGATTTGCGGTGTTCCAGATTTCGCTGTTCGGAATACTTTCCTTCTCACCGGTGTTCGTCACTGCGATTCTGGAAGCACCGCCGCTGTGGCTGGTTCGCACCGCTGGCATCTATTTTTTATCCGGTGCCCTGCTGACGCTGGGCGCGACCCTTTGGCCCGGGCTGGACGACTACTGGCGTATTGCACCCCCTCACTATGCGATCAAGTGGACCGCGCTGTTGATTCTGCCCTTCGCAGTCTTCAGGCTCTACCGCTACCTTGATCGAACACGCGACAGTCGCATGGCCCAGTGGACGCTCGCCGCGGCGTTGCTGCCTGCCGTCTGCGGCACGCACGATGTGATTCGCGGCAGCCTGGAGATGATGATTTACGCCCTGACCCCAGTCTCGGGATTCGGGATTTCCCTTGCTTTCTGTCTGGAGCTTGGCCGACGCGTGCTTGCCAATCAACAGCGCATGAAGCAGTACACGAATGAGCTTGCGCGCAAGATCAACGAGCGTGAACAGGAGCTGGCCAAATCCTACGCCAGGATTCAGCGGGTCGATCGCGAGCGGGCGTTGGCAGATGAGCGACAGCGCATCATGCAGGATATGCACGATGGTGTTGCCGGACAGCTCTCCGCGCTGGTGTACCTCGCGAACGACCCCGGTATCGGCCGCGGTGCCATTATCGAAGCGGTGCGGGCCGGCCTGCTCGACATGCGTCTGGTGCTTGATTCGCTCAATCAGCATGATGGTGACCTGGCGCTGGCGCTTGGTTCGCTACGCGGGCGCATCGATCCGCTGCTGAATGCCACCGGCACTTCGCTGCGATGGACGATCGAGCCGGATCTGGATCTACAGGGATTCAATCCTGATCAGCTGCTGGGCATCTTGCGGATACTTCAGGAAGCCATCGTCAACTCCGTCAAGCATGCGCGATCAAACCTGATTGAGTTTCACGCAATCCGCATTCAACGCGGATGCCTGTTCGCGGTCGAGGACAACGGTTGCGGGTTCATTGCCCAGGCTGCGGCGACAAACCGTTATGGGCAGAGCGGGATGCGCAGCCGGGCCGAGAAGCTTGGTGGTCGCCTCGATATCGACGCCGCACCTGGCTGCGGCACAATCGTCGCGTTGGAGATTGATTTGCCGCAAGTCGACCGGGCCCAGAATCTGCTCGCATGATCGGATCGAATGAGAACCGGGTCGCCTCGACGCGTCGCCGAACGCGACGCTGTGAATTTACTCCGGTTTCGCTGGAGGCAGATGGCGACTTCGTGAATGTCGCATAGGTGCGGGATCTTGGTGAGACTTAGCGGCATCCTGGCAAGATCACCGTGCAATTCTTGCCTGCATCACGGCGGACCATACCCATCTGGTCGCAGCCGGCTCTCGGGCAAATCTGCGCCTGAATCAGCTTGGCGGGCGAGTAGAGCTTCAGCAAGGCGCGCTGCGTGTATCGCGAGTCCTTGCCGCCGGTCGGCGGGGGATTAAAGCACTGACGGAAATACAGAGCCGCGCGGGCGAATTCCGCAGTACATTTTTGCCGACTGGCAACACGTGGACGTAGCGATGACCCGAGATATTTCCATGGTGGTGCGAGAACTCTGTCTGGCATTTCCTGAGGCAGAGGAATTCATTTCGCACGGCTCGCGTAATTTCAGGGTGCGCAAAGGCAAGGTGTTCGCAGTCTACGCGTTGAACACGCATGGCGACGGCCGGGTCGCGCTGTGGCTCAATTCACCTGCGGGTGCGCAGGCACTGCATACCGAACTCGAGCCAGAGTGCTTCTTTGTGCCGCCCTATGTTGGGCCACGCGGTTGGCTTGGCATATGTGTTGATCGCGGTCTGGCGTGGAGCAAAATTGCCGGATTGGTACGGGAGGCCTATGAGAACACCGCGCCAGCAAAGCTGTGTGCATCGATCTCGGCGACTCCGAGGGTGGCGGCGCCGACCCATTCATTCGCTGCAGATGAACTCGACCCGATGCAGTCGGCGGCAGCGCAGAAGAAGCTGGCACGCGTGCGCCAGCTGTGTCTGGCACTGCCTGAGACCAACGAGCAACAGCAGTTCGGCTTTCCGGTTTGGCGTGCGGGAAAGCGCTGTTTTGCACGCTTGTATTTTCTTGATCAGCGCCTGCGTCTCGCGGTCTGGACGGGTACTGATCTGCAGAGCATGCTGATTGAAGACACACGCTATCGGGTGCCGCCTTATCTCGGTCATAACGGCTGGATCGCACTCGATCTGAGCAAGCGCTGCGATACCGACGAGATGCGCGGATTGATCGAGCAGAGCTATCGTCACTGTGCGCTGAAACGAATGCTCGCGGTGCTCGACGGATCGTGAGATCAGCTCGAGTGCGGTGCGACTGGCGCCATGTCGATTGCTTGGCGGTGTTGAGACGGCGTCTCGCAGCTCTTGCGAGATGCATCGTCATCTTGTTATTGCCTGGTGCGAGCCATCACCTCACGGTGCCGGGTAACTGACAGTGAAGCGGATACCGCCGTAGCTCCAACCGGATTCGGTCTTGTTCAGAACGAACGCGCCGCGCTCGACCCAGCCGATACCGTCTATGGCATTTGCCACCAGGATCGCACTGTCCTCGCCCTGCCAGCCGCCGGTCACCTCGATGTCATGCAGGAAGCGAACCGCGTGTGCGCGCAGGCTGTGCTTGCGTGTCGCCAAGTCGACGGGCGTGCCGCTCCAATCCGTGTCGGAAAACCATCCACCCGGTTGATTGGCATCCACTTGCGCGGCGATGTCCGGGTCGCCGGCCCGTGCCGCTGCGGCGAGGGCGGCAGCGCGTTTTACGAAGGCTGCGCCTGGCGCGCCGCCACCCGCTGGCAGCTTGCTCGCGGAGTCGAGCCACTGTGGCCGCGCCGCCCCGCTGCTCGGGTCATGGGTACCCTTCTCCAGCGCCCGCTGCAGGAGCGAATCGTTACTGGTGTCACCGAGCTCGTCCAACTTGCTGGCACTGTAACGCTGTGCCACTACCCGGTAACGGCCATCGACCTTGGCGTAGGGCATGCGCAGCTTGTTGCTACTTTTGCCATCCGCGCTTTTACGCTCAATCAACACGATACCGAGCGGCGGGGCCGGCGCTTCCAACCCCAGCTCCGCCTGCGCCACCAGTTTGGCCTTGAATTCCTCGTCCAGCGCTTGCAATGAAACCGTGCACACAATATCCGCCTGAGCACATTCGCCAACCTGGTCGAGGTAGAAAAAATGCAGTTGCGCAGGCGCCCCGTCGAACTTGCCTAGTGCCATTGCCGCGTCCATGTCGCCGCCTTCTACGGCTTTCTGCAGATCTGCGACAAGTTGCTCAGGGCCGGACGCGCAGGCGCCGAGTGACAATGCGAAACCCATCAACAACGGCGGCATCAAACGGTAAAGGGGCATGGCGGTCTCCATCACTGGGTTGCGGGCATTGCAGGATTCAAATGCCTCGATGCCCCATACGCAAAGCAGCACCGAGCGGGGACAGCGGATTGCAAGGCCCTGGACGCGGGCCACGTCAAAGCATGAGTCCACTGGTCGAGCCGCCTCCATTCCAGGGGTTCCACGGGCAACGAGTCCGCTGTAGTCGCGGCCTGTGCGTTGCCGTCCAGTTCGATTCGCGACAGGCGCTTATCTCGCGCTTGCTCCACTGCCGATTCGCAACACCGCGCTTGGCCGCCGGCTGGCGACGCACTCATGAATTGTTAGCGCGTGTAGGCGAGGCTGATCGGCAGGCAACAATTTGATCCGATACTGCCAGAACCCGATTGCGAGACTCACCTGGTACGCCTTGATGAATTGGCGCAATAATTTGTCGTTGCGCTCGATGGCGATCAAGTTCAGGCGTTCTATCTGCGCTTCGGACGTTTGCTTGGCCTCGGCGATGTCTCGCAGCAACCGAATGACTGCAATACCGCCTGCGACTACCACCACGTCGAGCACGTCGCTGCAACGAATCTGTGGCACGCCTCCGAGCGACGGACCTGGCGCCCTCAGCCGCGCACAGTCGGCTGCGCCCTTGGTCAGCAGGCCGGCAATTTCCAGGGGCCAATGGCGGCTCCCGGCAGCGAGCACCACGTCCCTGGGCCGATCAGAAAATGTCTCAAGCGATTCGTGTACTGCTTTGGGGCATGCATTTGAACGCGTAGCCGATGTCGGTACTGCGGGGCGAGCACTACGGACTGGGGTCATCCTTGAAGCGGCGGACTGCTATCCTGCTGCCAACTTGCCGGCCACGATTCGGTGAATACATGCAGCTGCCCGCCAGCGCTTCGTCCCGCAACGCGATCTGGTTGGCTGGCCCGTTGCTGGCGTCCCTGCTGGGCGCGGTGATTGTAGTCACCTTGGTGAAATGGGACAGCGCGGCACTACGCGCCGCGGCGACGGCGGTGGAGCGCGAGCACGCCCGGCTGGAGGCATTGAGCGGAGACACCGATCAGTTGGACAGACTCCGCGATAGCTATCTGATGCGCAGGGCCATGGTCGACGCGTTGGCGGTGGACGCAGCGTTGCCGATCCTGCTGCTCAACACGATCGGATCCTTCCCGGACGGCATCCGGCTGAACTCGCTGAGTTTGCAGGGAAAGGAGTTGAGCCTTGACGGTGTCGCCAGCGATGACGCGCACGTCGTCACCGTGTTGTCGCAATTGCGCGACGCAGGCTTCGTACCGGAGCGGGTTGACCCCGCCAAGGCGCGAAAGGACAGCAGGCAAGCATTCGAAATTCGTGCCACGTTCGCGCGCGATTCGTTCGAGTCGCCAGCCACGGCAGAAATGCCATGAGTACTTCACCTCGAGATGCCCGCTCGAAGTCACGCGCCTCCTGGCTGGGCTGGCCAATCGGAGTCTTGCTGGGTGCTATCTGGCTGTACCCCGCCCTGGTCGAGCGTCGCGAAATTTCGGCGACGCTGGATGAGCGCCTGGCTCAAGTCGAACACCTTCAAGCGAGCGCGCTGCAAATTGACGTACTCAAGCAGCAGAGGCTCGAATTTCGGCCGCTTGCTGAAACGGCGGCTGCCATCTTGCCCGACCACTTTGACGACGATGCGCTGCGTGCCGACGTGCGCCAATCCGCGAACGCGCATGGGCTGCACCTGGTTCGATTGGAGTTGGGCGATGAACGCAAGCTCGAACTCTATGCCGAAAAGCACGCCGAGATGGAGTTGTCCGGGCCGCCGCCCGCCGTGCTTGCCTGGTTGGATCAAGTGAGCCGCGCGACGCCGCTCAGAGTGGTCGATTCGATGCACCTGACCGCTATCGATAGCGGTGGTAGCGAGCTCTCGGCCACATTGCGGTGGCGCTATTTTCGCAGCGCAGTTGTTGACGCGAACGGACACAGGGGCGGCGTGCATGGCCAATGATCGGACCAATCTGCGTCGGGCCGGGCAACTGGCGCTGGGCTGCGCACTCTCCGTTGCGATGCTGGCAGCACTGAGCTTCAAGGATCGCGTGCTCGATGCCGAAGCGATTGAGAAACGTCTCGAGAACATCCGCGCTCGCCCTACCGGCCCGATCGAGCCATTACCCGAGCCGATCAAGATGCCCTACCCTGATTCCAAGCTGCAGCGCAATCCTTTTGCCGCCTTGACTGGAGTTGCCGCAAGGACCAACCGGACAAACTGATAGATGCGGCGGAGCGCGTCGCGCTGAAGGCGATGAAGAAGCCGAATCGCAGTAAATTGCGTGTCATCGACATTGGGCAGGATGCTGCGATAGCGGGAGATATCTTATCGGCGGCGCGCGGACCCTGGCTCGTATTTGCGGTGTCGCGCGCCAGCAAGCGTTGCTTCACCCAGCTGTACTTTCTCGAGCAGCCGCTGTGCCTGGCAACCTGGCGTGGCGCGGTACTGCAGAGCATGCTGGTCGAGGATTCGCGCTATCGGGTTCCACCGTATCTCGGTCATAACGGCGGGATCGCGCTCGATCTGAGCAATCGATGCGATGCGGATGAGATACGCGAATTGATCGAGTCCAACTATCGCCACTACTCGCTGAAACGCACGCTCGCGGTACTCGACCGTTCGTGATCTGAAAAGTTGCGCGAGCAGGTGATCACCCGGTCCAATGGTCGGCGATGATGAGACGGCATCTCACCGAGATGCCCTGCAGGAAAACGCTCATCACCGATCGCCGGGGACCACCCGGTTTGCAGGCGACCGGGCAGGCTGGCCGGAACCGGATACGTGGTTCATCGCCGGCCTCCCGCTCGCCTGGTCCAATCCCCTTTCCGCCCGCAGAACACAGGTTGAACCTGCCGCCAGGCCGGCGCACCGCATCGGCGCCGGAATGCTGGAACCGAGGTGTCGGCCCTTACTTCATGTACTCGACCGCGCCGGTGTCGGCGTAGCCGCCAAGCGTGCGGCTACGGCCGTAGACATCCCTTGTGGAAACCGTCGAGGCACCCTGATTGCGCAACGGTGATGCGGCCAAAGGGCGCGGCACGATCGTCGATTGCAGCATCGGGTCAGCGATCTGGGCGTTTCCGAATCCTGCCTGCTCGATCAACGTCAGGTTCCCGGTGCCGAAGCGATTGTGGTGATAACGAACATTGCCTTGAGCATACAAATCGCCATCCGCATTGCCCCAGAACAGGCTGCCAGTGATTTGTGCCGACGCGCTGCCCCGCATCACGATCGCGCCACCGCCTTAGGTTCCTGTGTTGTAGATGAGGCTGACGTGGTTCAACGCGGCGCCCCCATCGTTGGACAACATCGACACGGCTGGCACATTGATGGTTGTATTTTGTCGGACAATGCTGTTGCTGAACCGAACGAAATGATCGTCGCTGTCCAACGAAACCGCCGATACATTTTCCTGCGTGCTGACATTGTCATGCACGATGATCCGTTCAACGATGACGATTGGCGCGCCGTCCAGAAGACCGCCGACCGACAATCCGGAGGCGAAACCGCCATTGGATCGACCATTGCGCAGGGTAAGCGTATCCACCGTCACCGGCACCATGGCGTGGCTGCCAAGTATGAGGATATCGAGCACCTGCGTGCGGTAGCTGCCATCGAGTATGGTGCGTGTGGCGTCATAACTTTGCAGGATGCACGAACCACTCCCGATTCCAGACCAGCCGCCCGAGATACGCAGTGAATGCGCCTCAGTCTGATGGATGCGGAAGGGCGCGGTGCTTGATGCGTAGAACGTCGTGCGAGTGAGGCGGATGTCGTCGGCTTCTCCGTTGTCGACTGCCGCGGCGAGCGCCGCCCTGAACTGACTCGCATCGGAGACGCAATGGATCGCCGCGGTCGCGGCGACCGGAGCCAGAAGCATCGAGGCGGCCAACAGTTGCTTCAACATTTCGTTCTCACCGGAGTTGACGGCACGAGTTGCCGCCCTGGGTAATACGGATTTTGTTGAACGTTGGGGGCCACGCACGGCGACGACCTGGCGCCGACTGAGGGCACAAGGCAGCGCCAACCTGCCGAGATGGTGGATTTGATGCTCCGACCGAGGTGATTGGGCGGCACTCCGATCAGCTGAAGCTTGCGATGCGGCATCTCTGCGAGATGCCAGCCCGAATGCGCGGTGGAGTTGGGATGGCATCTCACCGGGATGCCACCCTGAATCCGCCGCGGCGTTCCGACGGCATCTCGCAAAGCTGCGCTACAACAAGCTGCGCTACCGAAGACTGTGCTGGTCGTTGCCTACTGGCACTGCCCGGTTTCGAGACGGCCGAGCACGCGGGTCAGGATTTGTGTACCTGATTCGCCGCCGGTCTTCTGATAGCTCAGCTCCATCGTATTGCAGTCGGGGAATCGCTGAGTGACCGTGCCCCAGGGCGTGCGCACAACATCGGCTGGATCGAAAGCGTCACCGAAATCCGCACCGCGCGTGCTCACCAGATCGAGGGCGAGCATGGAGTCGCCACTGCTGAAGGCGTTGCTGCCGACCAGCCACTGTTGATCCCCGCTGCCATAGGTGTACCAGGTGAAGAACTCCACCGGCGTGCCGCTGACCTGACCAAAGTCGACCAGCACGCCCTCGCCAGAACGACTGGGCGAATAATAGGTGCCACTCAGTCCACCATGGAGCAGGCCGCATTGACCCGCTGGCAGAGCGCCGAACAGCCGGCTCAGTGTTTGCGTGCCGCGTTCACCATCAGCGTTCTGAAAGGTCAGCGTCATCGTGTTGCAGTCGGGGAACGCGAGTGCCGCGCTACCCCAAGGAGCGCGCACCACATCGCTGGGTTGGAAGCCGCTGCCGAAACTGGCGCCGCGCGTGCTGATCAGATCAATGGCGATGCTCTTGTCGGTGGTCGCAAACGCATTGCTGCCGACCAGCCACTGTTGCTCGCCGTCACCGTAGGTGTACCAGGTGAAGAACACCACGGGTGTCGTACCGACCTGACCGAAATCAACCAGCACGCCCTCGCCCGAGCGCTGCGCAGAATAGTACGTGCCGCTGAGCGCACCCTGCAGGGACTTGCCATTGTTGAGGCTGCAGCTCGCCGCCTGTTCGGCCACCACGTCAAATGGCGTATTGGTCAAGCCGCTGATCGCAACCGTGTTGATATCCCAACCAAGGCCGGACGAAGCGGCATCGGTAGCAACACCGAAGCGCACACGGAAATTGGCCTGGTTGGCATAGGTCGTGCCGAGATTGATCAGCTGATCCCTGAAATTCGGATACAGCGCGCTGTTGTGCAGATAGCCGCGCTTGCCGGCAAGTGGATTGCCGCAACAGCTCGACAGCGTGCCCGTTGAATAGCCCGCCGCGGTCGCGTCGATGTCGGTCCAGGTGACACCACCATCGATACTGGCCTGGATCACGCCGCCATCGTAGAACTCGTTGGCATCGGTCTCGAAGGCATGACGATGGTTCAGTGTGATGCTGAGCGGCCCACTACCAACCGACAGTTGCGGCGACTCGATCCAGTTGACCGAGTTGGAATTCTGATCGGAGCCATGCAGGAAAAACTTGCCGGTCTCTTCGCGCTGTGTCCACGACTCGGAGCCGAATCCGGCTGGGTCGCGACGGCCGCGCCAGGCATTCCGATTGCCGTCGAAGGTCTCGGTCGCAGTGGCCTGTGCGGTCTGATCGTAGTTGACAAAGATTCGGGTCGAGCCGGCTACGCCAGGCGGTGCATTGATACCCGGCGCGTCCGGTGTCGCCGTGATCGTGATCGGGGTATTGGCAGGCACACTGGCATTGAGTCGGACCGGAATGCTGGCCGTCTTGCTGCCGAACAGGGGCACCGAACCCAGGGTGATCGTCGGGCCATTGGGAAAAGTCAGGGCGGGATTGCTCGAGCTGAGGGTCGCCGTCGCCGAGTTCAACGCGATGAAACCGGTGTTGTCCACAGTCACCGAGATCATGGCCGTCTCACCGACATCAAGCACGGTATCGGCATCGCAGCCAGTCGGAATACCGACCACGCTGTCGGACACGGCAATATCGCCACCCTGCAAGGTGCTCTCGACCACGCCTGCATTGATCAGGCTGTAGCGGTCTGGAATGACGGCGCCAGCACCGAGTCCACGTTTGGCAAAAGCTGCCGTGAACAACGCGAAGTCAGCCGTCTCGCCGCTGGCAAGAACACTGGCGAGGATGGCGTCACGCGCCTCGACCATGGTCGGCGAGCCGGGTGTCATCTTCATGCCGGCGACCAGATAGTCCTTCATCCGGTTCTGCGCCTCGGTGAAGCTCAGTCGGCCGCTGTCGTTCAACAGGGCCACATAGGCTTCCCAAAGTGCAAGCGCCCAGATCTCACCCTGGTTGTGCACCTGGCTGTTCGCGGACCCCGACTCTCCGGGCGGCGGACTGGGCGGAAGCGCGTTGCTGTCCGCAATGTGACGCAGGGTCAATGGACTCTTGCTGAGATCGGTCGAGAAGGGGTAGCGACGCACGCCATAGTACGAATCGTTCGCGGCATATCCGGCACCGGCATAGGCCCCCGAGAAGCTGGCATTCCCGGGCTTGAGCCGATCCTCTTCCTTGGTCATGATCAACAACGCAATGACGTCGCTCCAGCCTTCTCCCATGCCCGACGCATGCTGGGTGTCCAGCCCGTTGGCATCAAGCACAAGGCGATTGCTGAGGTAATGACCCCATTCGTGGGCGATGATCGTTGCGTCGAGACTGCTGTCGCGCACGGCGGTGGTGCCCCACAGACCCATCTGCATGCGCGGCGCGAATCCGTCACTCGGCGTCGCCATGTTGGCATTGTCGATCACGTCGTAGTCCTGCGCCTCGGCCTGAATGCGGTCGCCACCAAACCCACCACGACCGTAATTGTCGAGCTGGCCGTTGCCATCGGTCTCGGTGAAACCGTGGTCGTAGAACCAGTCATGCAACCAGTTCACCACATAGAACAGGTTGACCGTTGCGGCCTGGCTCTGCGTTGCGCTGGCGCCGGGAGCCAGGTTGAAATCATGAAGGTAGTCGAAGGTTCCGGGGCTGGTCGCAGTCGGCAACAGATCGCCGTCATTCAAGCCGTCGGGCGCCACCAGATCGCCATAAGCACGCACATTGTTGCCGCTCGTGGTGGTCGCCTCCGGCGCCAACCAGCCATCGGTGGCCGAGCGACTGAACGGCGCATTGGCCAGGCTGCGCAACTCCTGCGGAATCGTCGCGACGACGTTGTTGGTCGGCAGGCTATCCGGGTCGGGTGTGGCATTGCGCCCGAACGGGCTCGGATAGGGCAGTCCCTCGCTACTGTTCTCGGCCCAGACGCGGTAGCCGAAGTTATCCGCATGCGCGGTGTGGTTCTTGCGGAACAGCGTGCTGCCATCGAGTGCCGAAATTACATGACCATACACGTCGCCCGCGACGCCTGCCGAATCGGCGATCTGGGTTTCCACATACCAGGCCGGCTGCAGCCCCGCAGCCGTGCGGTAGTAGACACGCTTGGCACGCTGTTCGCCCGCGGCGATTGCACCACTGTCGCTGCTCAGTTTGGCCGGCAGTTCAAAATGCTGATAGTCGCCGTTCAAGGCCCCGGCGCGCAGCTTGCCCGCTACTTCGGCGGGAAAATCATAGGATTTCAGCGCAGCGGCAATGGCTTCGGCGGCCCCCAATCGGAATGCCGGCAGCGATTTGGCCTGCGCTGCCGAGGTATCCGGCAGCGGACCGCGCATCGCGATCAGACGCTGATCGCGATCGAGCAGCAGGGCGAGATCCTCGCGGAAAATCGACACGCCTTGCAGACGGGCTTTGAACTGAACCAATTTTGCGCCGCCGCGCTGGTCATCAACTTTGTGCAGGTTCAGTGCGGTCGCCGCGTCCACGCGGTGCTTGGCGGAATCGAGCAGCAGGCCCAGATGCGCGCGCGCGGCGGACTCGGGATCGCTAACCACCGACTTGGCGGCTGCGGAGAGGTCCTGCTGGACCCAGGTAAACGTCGCCCGGCCCAGCGCATCGCGCCCAGCCCGTTGTGGCCGCCCGTCCGCCTGATCGGGCGCTGCAAAGCTGAGCGTCTTGCCGCCTGCGGTATTGACGTCGAAATTTCCGAGCTCGCGCGCACCGACAGCGGAACTGAACAGCGCAGCCAGCGCGATGGTGAGCGGAGACCGGGCAAAGCGGGCAAACTTTTTCATCAGAATTTCCGAAGTTGGATAGCGACTACTGCGTAAAAGGCGGAAAAATCGGCTCAATACCGTCAGCCCTGTCGGCAGGATCGACGCCACGGTGCGCGCACCAGGATTGCTGACGGACCGGCGGAACATCCCGATTCAGAGACCGGGGCCGATGAGCGATGGTTCCATCAAAGATAACAGCGGCAATTGTGCCGCAATTACGGCGATGCCGCGAGCGGGCCGGGTCGGTCTGGCGCGGAAGCGCGCTCTGCAACGAGCAAACTGGATGCCGTGCGGCAGTCCCGGAACAGGTCGTACCGGGGCTCATAGGCCCGGCTGAGCACGTCAAACAGGCCCAGGACACTGTGGAAAAGATGATCGTGCGCGGCAGGTTGTGCAGCGACCTGGTCCATGCAGGCGGGTTCGATCCCCAGCGAGTGCTCGAGTGCAGGACTCAGCCAGGCGACCATCGGCACCGTCGTTTGGGCCCTTGGCGCGATGGCGTAGGGAATACCGTGCAGGTAGAGATTGTGCTCACCCAAAGACTCACCGTGATCAGAGACGTAAATCAGGGCACTGTCGCGCGTCTGCTTTTGCAGCAGACGGATGGTCTCGGCGACCACATGATCGCCATAGAGCACAGCATTGTCGTAGCTGTTGATGATTTGCTCGCTGCTGCATAGACGTAGCTCAGCGGTGTCGCAAGTGGGTGCGTAGCGGCGAAAGCTTTCCGGATAGCGAGCGAAGTAGCTGGGCCCGTGATTGCCCAATGGATGCAGGACCAGCAGCACGTCGCCGGGGCGGCGATCGAGCTCGGCCTGCAAGCCGTCGAGCAGGATCTCGTCGTAACAGAGTCCGCCCTTGCACACCCCAGGTACTTCGAGCGCGTTGAGCTGCTGGAAATCGCGCTCGCTGCAGACGCCCTTGCAGCCGGTCTGGTTGTCGCGCCACAAGGTTTTCACTCCGGCGCGCTCGACCACATGCAGCAGCGACTCCGATCCGCGGATCCGCGCCTCGTCGTAATCGCGCCGACCGACGGCGGAAAACATGCAGGGCAGTGATACTTCTGTGGCTGTGCCGCAGCTGCCGACGTCGGGAAAGTTGACGACACCAAGTTCGCGAAGCTGCGGCGTTGTGTCACGCGCATAGCCGTTCAAGCCCCAGTGATCGGCGCGGACGGTTTCGCCGACGACGACCACGACGATCCGTGCGGGCGCCTCGGGCGCACGGGCCAACAGGCGGGCGTCAGCACCGACCGTCAGCAGTGCTTGCTGGCCTTGCTGCACATCGGCGATTCCGGCACGCACGCTCGCGTAGAGATAATTGCCCGGTGTCACCAGATAGCGCACTTCCTTGTGATTGCGCATCAAGATGGATAAATCGCGGAAGGCCAGCACCATGCCGAACGCGGTAACAGCAAGGGTGACGCACAATGCCGCGGCGCGCAGCCATAGCGCCGTCGACCAGCGGCGTGTGGCGATGCGCAGACGCAGCAGGATAAGGATCGGTAGCACCGCGTACAGCAACAAATACCCGAACAGACCCGGTGTGATCAGCTCGCGCGCTTCCTTGTATTCGGTATGCAGGATGTTGCGCAGCATGTCGACATCGAGGAACACGCCATAGCGATCCTGGTAGTACGCCGCCATCGCGGTCGCGACAAAAATTGCGGCCAGCAGCGGCTTGACCGTCCATCGATTGAGCACCAGCAGAAACAGCACCAGATGCAGTCCGGCCAGAGCGACGAAGGTACCGAAAGCGAAACGCCAGGTGCCGAATTCCCCCGGCGCATAGCCGGCCAACGCGGCGCGCCAGAAGGAGGTATTGCTGAACAGCGCCAGGAACAGACAGCTGAGCAAGGCCATCCATTCCACGCGGAGCTCGGGTCGATAGGCCAGCAGTTGACGCCAGCGTCCACGATCTGGCGTCGCGATCATGCGTCGCGCCGTGCTGGCCGCAGCATCAGCCGACCAAGCGTCAGCGCGACCAGCCAGCACACCAGCAGTGTGGCCACGTCATGTGAGGCGAAGTGGGCGCCACGCAGTTGCTGCGAGAGACCAAAAACCAGGCCAAGCGTCAGCCCGACCGCCAGGCCGCGCCAGCGCCATTTGGGCATGGTCGCAGCGAAGAAGAAATACAGCGCAACCCAGCTGTAGCCCGCGCCGGCATGGCCTGCCGGAAAGCATCCGGCGTCGGGAAGCCAGGACGGCCGCGACTGGAACAACCCGAGGAAGGGCCGCTGGCCACCATAGCCGAGCACATCCCAGGCGCAATCCATCTGGATCTGCGCCTTGAGAAGGGCGATCAAGCTGGTCGCCAACAGGGTGGACAACAACAGAAATGCGAGCGGTCTGCGCCAACGGATCAGTTGTGGATCACGACCGGATCGCCACCAGGCCCAGGCAAAACCCAGCCAGAGCGCAAGGCTCAGGTACCTGCCGCCGGGATGAATGATCTTCGCGGTGAAAAAATGCGCGCGCAGGTTCCATGCGCCGCCACCCCAGCGATAGATCCGATCCGCCAGCCACTGATCGCCACCGGCATACATCAGCAAGGCGCCAGCCGTCACCGCAAGCAGGACCGGGGCCAGCAGATGCGTCCAGTAGTACCCGGTCAGCGAGTGCGGCGACGAAGCTGGTGCCGGCCAGGAGCCGGCGAGCAGGGTATTCAACACAGGAACTTCCATCGAGCGGACGGGCCAGGTCGCGCGGAATGCGCGGCGGAATGCTGGTGAACGTCAGGAAGTACCTTGTACGGCTGCGGCTGTCGGAGCCGGGTCGGAATGCGGTTAGCTCATCGTTAACGTGATTTCTACAGCAGACGCACGTTCAGCTTGGCGGCTCTGGCTCGCTGCCGGTGATGATGCGGGCGCCGCGTTGATAGGTCCAATACGACCAGGCCCAGTTGAGCAGCACACTGATCCGGTTGCGAAATCCGATCAGAAAAAAGATGTGCGCTATCAGCCAGAACCACCAGGCCAGCAGTCCGGAGAAGCGCAGCCGGCCGAAATCCACCACGGCGGCCATTCTTCCGATGGTCGCCAGATTGCCGAAGTCGCGATAGCGAAATGGATCCGGCGCGCGCGCTGACAATCGCGCACGGATGGCAGCCGCAACGTGCGCGCCCATCTGCTTGGCGGCAGGCGCCACGCCCGGCACAGGTCGACCAGAAGCATCGGCGATGCTGGCGAGATCGCCGGCAACAAAGATTTCGGCGTGGCCTGGCACCGAGAGATCCGGCGCGACGATCACCCTGCCGGCGCGATCAAGCGGGACGCCGAGGCTGCGACCGATCGGCATCGCGGCGACTCCCGCGGCCCAGAGCACGGTGTGGCTGGGTATATGGCGATCACCAAGATGTACGCCGCTGGCGTCAATCGCGGTCACCGCAGTCCCCAGGTGCACGCTGACGCCAAGCGCCTCAAGCTGGCGGCGTGCACTGGCGGAGAGCGCATCGGGCATCGCCGCCAGCACCTTGGGCCCGGCCTCGACCAGGTGGATACCCGCCGTGCCGGGATCGGCGTTGCGAAATTCGCGGGGCAAGGTGTGGCGCGCGATTTCGGCCAGGGTGCCGGCGAGTTCCACACCGGTTGGCCCCGCGCCGATCACCACGAAGTTGAGCAGGGCCGCGCGCCGGGTTGGATCGGTCTCGCGCTCGGCCGCCTCGAACGCCGACAGAATGCGCCGACGCACGCGCAGTGCGTCATCGAGCGTCTTCAAGCCGGGCGCGTGCTGCGACCAGTCATCGTGGCCAAAGTACGAATGGGTGGCGCCGAGCGCGACCAGCAGAAAATCATAATCGAGCACGCCATCGACGCAGTGCACGCGGCGGCGGGCCGGATCAATCGATTGCACCTCGTCCATGCGCACACTGACATTGCGCTGGTGGCGCAGAATGTGGCGGAGCGGAGCGGCGATATCCGGCGCCGACAGCCCGGCCGTCGCGACCTGATACAGCAGGGGCTGGAACAGATGGTGATTGGTGCGGTCGACCAGGGTGATGCGCACCGGCGCGTCAGCGAGTCGGCGCGTTGCCCAGAGACCGGCAAAACCACCGCCGAGTATCAGCACATGCGGGCATGCTTTCGTGTCCATGGGTCACCATCCAGTTCACCGGGAAGGACGCCCAGCGTAGCGAACCCGAGTCGAGTTGGTACCCCAATTTTTGCCCAGTGTGGGATGCTCACCGATAGCCAGTCAGCGCAGAAACTTCAACGGACACCTCAGAAACTTTTGAACAAGTCATGGCGACGTCTTTGCTACCCAGCTTGGCGTTTGCCAAACCCCCGTTTTCAGCAGCGGAGCTGGTCGTTTTCAACAGCGTTAGCTGGTCAAACCTGCGGTTTTTCGCTCCCTGACTTAGCGGGCTATCGCGGCTCCGGACTTGTTCAGAGGTTCCCTCAGTCTCCGCTCGCGTTGCCCGCGGCCGCAACGGCAACGGGCGGTTCCGCTGCCGCGGCGGATTTGCGCGCACGCCACAGTCGCCAGATCGTGGTCAGGTTGGCGCTGATGATGAGTATTTCCAAAGCCGTGCCGCCGATCGAGCCGATCAGAATGGTATTGATCAGCCAGAGCGTGGCGGCCAAGAGCAGGACTACTCGCATCGCGATACCCTGAAACAGGAACAGCGCCAGTGTGCCGATACAGGTGGCGATCAGCGGCAGCCAATCGGTCCAGACCTGGACCAGCCAGGGGCCGAGGGCGAGATTGATCGCGACGATGACCAGAGCCAGGCGCAGCGAGTTGTAGTACATCGACAAGCCGGTACGCACCAGTGCGATCAACGCACTCGCCATCGAGGTGATCGCACCCAGCATGGCGAAGTGGATTGCGTAGGAAAGCGCCTGCGCCAGCATGGTCTGCTTGAAGCGACGATCATCACTTTGCAGAAAGCAGACAACGCCGAGCACGAAGGCAAAGTAGCCTGCGATCTGCGCCGCCGAAAACGGATTCTCGAACATCGCCTGGCGCCCTCGAGCGCGGGATGGGCACCACGCACTGTGGAGCCAGCGATTACTTATACACCCGCGACCAGGGTCGGGCGTGACCGTCGGCTCAGCCGGGACAACGGCTGAACTGGAACGCGATGCGCAACTCCTTGCCGCCCTCGCCTGGTCCGGCAATCTCGGCATGCATGCGCTTGCCAGTGCGCCGATACTCGATGCGCTGCGGAAAATCGTGCGCGGAATTCTCGAAGCGGATCCAGGTAGGGCCGCCCGCGGTTCGGGCGAACGCCGTACCGCCCTTGCCCTGCGGCATGGCGATATAGGTCGGTACCTCGTCGATCAATTCGATGCGCAGAAACTCGAACTCCGCGCTGCGCGCATCACGCACGGTTCGACTCATACCCAGCATCAAACCGCCGGCGGCGGGCAACCAATGCTCCTCGGCGGCCGATTGACCGGTGCCGCACCAGTGTCCGGCCATCCAGTCCGGAAGCTCGGCAGCGGCGATCGGCTGAGCGGCGGCGGCGAGGATGAACCAACTGAACAGTGATCGTGTGCGGATGGTGCGCATGCGAGACTCCGGTGCGGGCTGGGCGGGTGCAATCGAGTCTGCCCTGGTCAAGACCGCTCGGATAGAACAAATGCGCAAGGATGATCCGGATGGAGTACATCGAGTTTGCCGTGCCCTCATCCTTGCAGCCCTACCTGCAATGCGCCTGGCGACTGCGCGATGCCGACCCCGACGAGACTGCCCAGACGGTCTATCCGGATGGACGCTGCGAGTTGATCGTCCACGTCGCCACGCCTATGCGGCGCTACTCGTTGGCGGATGGCTGGCAAACACAGGGCGACTGTCTGTTCGCCGGACAACTTCGTAGTGCGATCCGACTGGCCGCGGCCGGACCGGTCGATTGCCTCGGTCTGCGGCTGCAGCCGGCGGCGGGCCATCTGGTCGGCGGAAGGCAGCTCGCCGATCTGGCTGACAATGTCGTGGCACTCGAAGGACTAAACGCTGACCTCGCCGTGCAGATGCGCAGCGCGGCGCATCAGTTCGTCCGCAGCAATGACCCTGGCGCGCTGTGGCACATGCTGCATTCCCTGTTGAGCACAACAGCGCTGGATGCGGGCGTGCAGTCCGCCTGTGCCGAACTCGATGCCAGCGACGGTGGACTCACCATCGACGCCCTGGCGCGCCGCCTGCACATGAGCGTGCGCAGCTTGCAGGCGCGCTTTCTACGCGATGTTGGCATCACGCCCAAGGAATACGCCCGCGTTCGCCGCTTGAACGCGACGGTGCGGCAACTCGACTCGGGCAACGACGCGATTTCGGAAGTCGCCCAGGGCAAGGGCTTTTCCGACCAGGCACACGCCACGCGCGAGCTGCGCCGCATCGTCGGGCTGACGCCAGCGAAGCTGCGCCAGGCCTTGCGCGCCGAGCGCGACGGCGAGCTGACACTGCGTATGGCAGCAGCTTTTGTGCGTGGTCATGCGGATCCGCGCACGCATTGGATTCAAGACGGTAACCGGAGTCCGTGACGCCACGTGGATCAGCCGTCGGCGCGACTCAGCAGGCGCGCGGCACAGGCGCGGAGTGCAACGCGCAATTCAGGCGGCCGTAGCACGGAAAACGCGAACGGCAGGCGCGCCAATTCGCGTGCGAACCAATCAAGATCGTCGGCCTGGGCGTGTAGAAAAGTGCCGTTTTCCGCCGCTTCGAGCAGCCCCAGTCCGGGATGCAATTCGCGCCGCGCCTCGGTCAGAACGCAGTCGAGCCGGACCGTGATCGCATGCGCGCGCGGCAGGGTGGCGACGGCGCGGGCGAGATGGGCGAGCGCGTCGAATTTATCCGGACGCGCGAAGCTTTCCGGCAACGGACGCAACGAACGAATGCGATCGAGCCGGAACGAGCGCAGACCCTTGCGTAGATGGCAGTGACCGACGACGTACCAGCGGCCACTGCGCCAGGCCAAACCGTAGGGATCGAAGCTGCGCGCGCTGACCTCGCCGCCGGCCGTGGCGTAGTGAAGCTGCACCCTCTGTCGGGATTCTGCGGCACTGCTCAGCACCGCCAGCGCCGTCGTATCGCCGGTGGATTCAGTACGTGGCAGTTCCAGCGCGATTGCCTCGCTGGTCGCGCGCAGCCTGCGCTGCAGCGCCAGCGGCATCACCCGCTCCAGCTTGGCGCGCGCGCTGGCGGCGGCCGGCACCGTTTCACTCAGACCAAGCCCAGCGGCGGCAACCAGGCCGAGCGCCAAGGCCATAGCCTCCTCATCGTTGAACATCATCGGGGGCAACTTGTAGCCGGCGACCAGGCCATAACCGCCGTGGCGACCGCGTTCGCTGGTGATCGGAATTCCAAGTTCTTCGAGCACGACGATATAGCGCCGCAGCGTTCGACCATCGACACCGATCTGTTCGGCAAGTGCGCGGCCACTGAGACGACCGCGCGCCTGCAGCAGTTCCAGTACCGCCAGTACCCGGGTGGTTGGTCGCGACATCGCTGAACCCGCTATCAATCAGGGCGGGTATTGCCCTGATTGAATCTTATCCTGATCCGACTCAGCAACCGCCCTCTAAACTGGAGTCGACGATGCACGCAACACTGGATTCCGCGCAGCCGATGCGCTCAGCCCGCCCCGAGGTGCAATGAGATGGAGCCCAGCATGCAACTCTGGCTGTTCTTCATCATGGTGTTTGGCGTTGTACTACTACCGGGACTCGACATGGCCTTGGTGCTGGCGAGCTCCCTGGTCGGTGGTCGCCGATCAGGTTTCGCGGCGACCTTCGGCATCATCGCCGGGGGTGTCTGCCACGTGTTGATGGGTGCGCTCGGCATCATGGCGGTGCTGCAGCTGTGGCCGGCCCTGTTCAATCTGATGCTGCTCGCTGGCGCGGGCTACATCGCCTGGATCGGCCTGGGTCTGCTGCGCAGCCGCGCGATGCTGAGCGGCGGCTCCGCCGGATCGCCGCGCACACTGGGCGCGCGCTTCGGTCAGGGCATGCTGACCAGCCTGCTCAACCCCAAAGCCTATCTGTTCATGCTGGCGATCTTTCCGCAATTCATCCGGCCCGAGCAGGGACAGGTCTGGTCGCAAGCCAGCACACTCTGGCTGATCATCGCGTCGACGCAACTACTGATCTACGGCGGCGTGGCGCTGGCCGGTGATCGCGCGCGCCAGTGGCTGTCGGCGCGGCCGGCAGCGGAAGCGCTGCTCGCGCGCGGCGTGGGATTGCTCTTGCTGGCAATGGCGCTCTACACCTGCGTTGTGGCGTGGCAGTCAGTCAGTGGCGGTTGAGCGACGCACGCGCCTACTGTCATCCGACAAACCTTGACCGGCAAGGCTTCATCGCGAATCGAGCTGGTCAATGTGTTGCTGCATTGCGCGCGCCACGCTCTCCGATCCGGCGTGCCGAGCACTCAGCGCGTTCAGTTCGAGCAGGGGGCGCAGGCCGGGGTCGCGCAGGCCTACGCGCGCGGTCGCGATGCGCAGCGCTGATTGGTAGCTGCCGAGCGCACGTGCGGGACGGCCAAGTGCAAGCTGGGCAAATCCCTGGTCTTCCCAGACCGCCTGGTGTTCGGCGGTGATGTTCTTGCTGAGGTGCTCGAACCCGGCGAGCCGCCGTCTCAACACCTCGCCGACGGTATCGACCAGGCTGCTGCGCGCGGCCCGCCTTGCTGGACCGCTGAGGCGATCGAGCGCGCGCTGGGATTGGATTTCACTGAACGAGGACGAGCTGGCTGCCAATGCGTCCGCCACGTTGCCCGCCCGTCGCGTCCGCATTGCGCGCAACTCCGTTTGCGCTTCGATCGTGAGCGGATGGCCGGCACCCAGGGCTTGAACGCGCAGGTCGACAGCACGACCCCAATAGTGCTCGGCCGTCACCAGATCGCGCCGCGACAGACTGAGCGCCGCGAGCCAGCGCAGCGGCTCGAGCGCGCGGAAATCGCCC
This sequence comes from Lysobacterales bacterium, assembly GCA_043738015.1. Lineage (GTDB taxonomy): Bacteria > Pseudomonadota > Gammaproteobacteria > Xanthomonadales > Ahniellaceae > 0-14-3-00-62-12. The sequence goes on along the minus strand of JAYSZM010000001.1, from coordinate 40,327 downwards.
TCGTTGCTGGCATCACAGACCCGCAAGGTCTCCTGATAGGTTGCGGTGCTGTTGTCGAACCGACGCAGATCGAGCTGCAGTCCGGCCAGCAGTTCAAGGTTGGGTATTCGGATCGCGGCCTCGGGGCCCCAGATCTGGGCCTCGAGTGCGACCAGTTTTCGAAAATCCGCTTCCGCCTCAATCAATCGTCCCTGCGCCAGCTTGGCAGCGGCAAATTCGTTGAGTCGGGCCGCTTCTCTGAGTGCCGCGGCGGAATCGAAATCCAAGGACTGCGCCAGAGCGCCGGTGCGCGCGTCGCTTGCACCGGGCTCGGCATTGACCGAGCCTTCCGGGGGCAGATCCAGCCCGGCGTTGGCTTCCGCGTAAATCGCGGGCGCGGTGACGCATAGAGCCGCCAACATCCAATTCGCCATCTTGCTCAAGGCTACAGACTCCGTCGGCAGTCCTTCAAGGGTCCGCGCACGATGCAGCGGAGACGATCAGGGCCCGAAGACTAGCGCACTCATCTCTCGCCGAAAAGTCAGACCTTCGGCTAGATTGCTGAGCGGCTGGCCGTCTTGAAACCCGGGCGTCGGTGCGAACGCTCGCCGGCGACCCTACTTCGTCGACTCGCTGCTGGCCCAGGGATCGTAATTGCCGAAGTCCCAGTCATTGCCCTCGGGATCGCGGCAATTGTAGGAGCGCCCCGGGTACCCGATGTTGTCGTGCGGCGCGCTGACGATTTCGGCGCCGGCCGCCTTGGCGCGCACGTAGTGGGCCTCGACATCATCGATCACGGCACACACGCACATGGTGATGCCGCCGGCCTCGGTCGGTGTCTTCCAGCGATAGCGCTGCTGCGCTTCGCCGGCGACCGCCGAGCCCAGCATCACCATACTGTCGCCGAGCAGCAGTTGCGCGTGGTCAATGATCCGGGGATCGTGCTCATTGGCGTACACGGCATGGCGCTCAAAACCAAAGGCGCGACACAGAAATTCGATTGCGGCAGGTGCATTCTCGTAGCGCAGGCAGGGAATCAAAACGGGTCGTCGCGGCATCAGGTGCTCCCTTGGGTACGTGGTCACAAGACATAGCCTAGGCCAGGGCACCGTGCGTGTATTGGATCAAACGAACCTGGCTGGACCGACGCTCAGGCTTCGACCACTCCGCCGGTACCCAGCGAACGAGCGAGGAATTGGCGCGGCGACATACCGGCAAACTCGGAGAACTCGCGGATCAGATGCGATTGATCGCAATAGCCAACTGCCAGTGCCAAATGCACCCAGTCGGGCTTCGGCGCCTTGGCCAGGCGGCCAAGCAGATTCTCGAATCGCAACAGTCGCCGATAGCTGCGTGGCCCGACGCCAACCGCATCATGGACGAGATCGGCCAGATGCTTGCGGCTGCACCCAAGTTCCGCTGCTATGCCGCTGATATCCAGATCGCTTCGCTGGCGCAGCAATTGCAGCGCCCGCATCTGGCGCGCGTCGAGCGCCGCTGTCTCGGAAAATCGCTGGATCAGACCAGCGTCAAGCAGCGCGATGCGCTCGACCATCGTGTCCGCATTTGTCAGCTTCTGCGAAATAGCCGCAGCGCGCCGCCCAAGCAGCGCCGTCAACGGCACGACCTGATCGAGCAGCTCACGCATCGGCACACCGAGCAGACGGCGCAGACTGCTCAGCGGCAGTTCGATCTGCACGCCGCGCTGCGCACCGGACGAGCGCGACAGCGCTGGCCGCAGATGCACGCCAGCGACGAACGCCTCGCCGCCAGCCAGTTGGATCTCATGGCCATCGCCGCCGGTGATGAACACCGGCTCGCCCAGATTCACGATCAGCACGCCCTGTGCATGGGGCAACTCCCTGCGTGTGCTGAATCCGCCGGTGCGCTCGCCGTAGTCGCAATAGCCGCCGACCAGATCAGCCAGTTCGAGCGGCGGCCGCAACCGCGTCATCGACCAGGCATTGACGCCATCGTCGTGGTCGATGCTGCTGAGGACGCGGGGAGACAGGGCGGGCTTCATGCGGATGGCAACCCCTACGATGCTGCGATCCGATCAGGATTCGCGTTCGACGCCGGGAGGTGGCGGTGGCACCTTGATCCGCCCGCTGACCCTGGCCTCGCCGAGTGGGTGACTCGAAGTCATACGATCGAGTTCGGCATTGAGACTGGCGAACCGGCGCTCGGTGCAGACTGCGGCCAGACTCTCGACCAGACGACGCGCATCACGACGATCCGACCAGCGCACGCGGAGCTTCAGCCTGCCACCGTCCATGGCTGGCACCTGGGCCATCGAGGTGAAATCGGAAAGGCGCAGCTGGACATTGGGCGCCAGCCAGCAGAATCCGCCCGAGTAGCGCGCGTCGACCATGGTCTCGAGCGCGATTTCGATCTGCTTGGGATCCGAGCGCAGCACGCCGAACATGCTGTCCGCAGTCTGATATTGAAACAGCAGTCTACGCCCGTCGAACAGCAGCATGCCCTGCAGTTCGCCGAAGCCACCATGGGTTTCGCATTTCACTGGTACGGAATACATCTGCCGACCCTTCCCGTCTTGATCGAAGCCAGATTAGCATCGGTGCAGGCGTCGGTCCCATGACAGTCATCACCTCGCTGCCCGCCAGCAGGTCAGGGCGGCGCACTCGCCGCTGCCCCGCTGGACGGCCCCGGGATCGGACTCAATCGAACGCGTAGCGTGCGATCAATTGAAACACCGGGCCGGCCTTCTCGGATTCCAGTTCGTACTCGTCGAAGTCGCGCCCGACTTGATCGCTGAAGGTATCGAACTTGTTGAAGTACTCGTCCTTGGATGCGTTCAGCAGATTGGAACCGGTCAGCCGCAGCGCCATCCGATCGCCGAAGCGCTTCTCGACGAACACCTCCAGATCAGCCCCGTAGTGGGTGCCTACCTCCTCTGCCAACAGACGGGCAAAGGCATCCCCCTGGCGACGATAGCTGATGCCAAATGCAGCCTCGGCCTCCTTGAAGTCGTGGATGAAGCCGATGTTGGCGACATAGCGTGCCTGGTCGTTGAAGCGGCGCACGCCGATCGCATCGTCCACCTCACTGTCCAGCCACGAATAGTTCACGAAGATGCCGGTGTCCGGCAGACCGATCGCGCTGAGTGGCGTCGAAGCGTCGAACTCGAATCCATAGACATGGCCATCGCCGACATTGGCCGCCGTATAGACGAAGCTGTCCGGATCAAACTGCGGGTAGCCGGGAGTGGACGGAGTGGCGCCCGGATTGTCGTCAATGAAATCGTCGACATCGTCCTCGTAATCCTCGACTGCCTCGGCACTGGGCATACCGCTATTGACGACTTCAATCAGATCGCTGACATCGCGATAGAACACATTGAAGCCGACGATGCCCTGGCGACCCAGGCGACGCTCAAAGCCGAGGTCGATGCCCCAGGCCAGTTCGGGATCGAGCTGGGGATTGCCGATGAAATCGTTGTCGCCAAACTCGCCTTCCAGAAGCAGGGGAAGCAGCTGGTCGAAGTTCGGCCGGCGTACCGTGCGGCCAAGCGACAGGTGCAGGCGATCGACGTCACTGAGATTCCATTTCAAATGGGCCGAGGGAAGCAGCGCATCGTATTCATTGGTGCCGGACTCGCTATCGGCACCGACATCCACGTCGGTGCGCTCGTAGCGCAGACCAAGCTCCCAGGACAACGCCTCACCGCGCGCCGAATACATCAGGTAGGGGTCAAGCCGGCGCTCCTCGATGCGACTGCTGGCTCGCTCGAAGTCCGCGTACGGTGGCAGCGGCGCACCCTCTTCATCGCTGTCGACCTCACTGATCCGCAGCAGTGTGTCGCGGTCCTTGCGCGTACCGTCGATTCCAAATTCGAGTTCGCCGCCGGCGTCAAATGGTTGCTTGTGGGCGAGCTTGGCACTCGTCTCCCGATCATCCTGATCGGTCAGTTCGCGCGCACCTTCGCGCTCATCGAACGAGGGCGGCGTGTCGTCATCGTCGAAGCCGGCTTCTTCCTCGGTGTCGAATCGCACATCGTCGAAGCGGGCGAAGCCGAGATCGAGCTCCGTTGTTCCTCCGAGCATCTCGAACTGGTATTCCGCGCCGAGGCTGTAATTGTCCTGATCGATCTCGACCAGTTGATCATTGATTGACAGCAGATGATCGCGACCGGTGTCGACTGGGTCGTTATATTCGAGCGAGCGCTCGGTCTCGCTGCGATCGGTCCGCACATACAGGCCGCTGAGCGAGAGTTCACCCGGCCCGATCTCGTTGCGGTATGAGAGGTTGAGAGAATAGTCCGTTCCGTCGCGCGTATCGGTCTGGTTTTCGGCATCGACGAAATCGCCGCCGGGTTCCTCGAACCTGTCACTGCGCTTGATTTTGGGATTGTGCCGGCCCTGCACGTTGAATCCTGCGAGCACGCGTCCGCCGCCGATGTCGCCACTGGCCACGCCACCATAGCTGCCCTTGGTCTTGCCATCGTCAAAATGCAGGGCGCCGGCGCGCAGATACTTGCCGTCAAACGCATAGGCATCGCGCAATACGATGTTGAGTGCGCCGGCCATGGCATCACCAGAGCGGTTGGCACTCGGACTGCGCACGATTTCAATGCGTTCAACCAGTTCGGCGGGGATCCGATCAACAAAGAACGAGCGGTCAGTGCCGGCGCCAGGCACCTTTTTTCCATTGATGAGGATCTGGGTATAGCCCGGGTCCAGGCCGCGCAGCCGGGCACCGTCGTATTCCAGGACGTCCGACACGAAGGCCACGCTGGGCACCCGTTTGAGCATGTCACCCACGGTCAACGGCTCGAAGCGCTGGAAATATTCGAGGTCGTAGGACAGTGTCGGCGCGATATCCGGTGTGCGGTCGCGGTAAACAATCTCGCCCTGCACGACGATCGCCTCGAGTGACTTGCGCTGATCAGCATCCCCACCATCGGCGATCTCGGCAGACTGGGCATGGGCACCGATTCCGGCACAGAGCGCGAGGCCACCGACGAGGGCGCGGGACAGACTGATCGACAGCAGCGTTCGCTTCATGGCACAAGCTCCGGACAGGGGAGCAGGGCTTTCTACAGAAGCGATATGGCGGGCGTATTACATGCTGTCGATGCGCAGCACGCCTGGCGGCCCTGTCCGGGACATTGGTTCATGCGCGCGGCGATTCGTCCCACGCATTGCGCACATCGGTCGGGCAAGCGTCATCAGGATCGGTGCAAATTCGTGTATAAACCGGCGACTTCCAGCTTCCCTCCTGCCCTGACCAGAGAGCCCGCATGCGCCCGATGATTCCTGTTGCCCTGTTCGTATTGCTGCTTGCAGCCTGTGCCAGCAAACGGCCCGATCGCGAGCCCGATGAGAATCGGCCAGATCCCTCCCTGGCGGCGTCGGGCATCGCCCACGCCGTGATCAAGGAGGCCTTCGTCAGCGCGCGAACGCCCGACGAGAATGTCGACTCACCGGCGGTCTGGACGGCTGCGGACGGCAAGCTGTGGCTGTTCGCCACCTCGAAGGCCAATGGCCGCGTGCTGATGTACGACGGCGAGACCGGCGCCCAACTGCGCCAGGTCGGTACGGCAGGCGAGGGCCCCGGTCAATTTCTGCGGCCCAATGGCATCTTTGTGTTCAAGGATTTTCTGTTCGTCGTCGAGCGCGACAATCATCGTGTCCAAGTGCTGTCATTGCCGAGCCTCGATTCGCTCGGCAGCTTTGGTCAGGACGAACTGCTGCAACCCTACGGACTGTGGGTGCATGAGCCTGAAGCAGGCAGCATCGAAGTGCTGATCAGCGATGCCTATATGGCCGGCAAGTACCCCAATGGAGATGACATCGCGCCACCACTGGCCGAACTTGGCAATCGCTTCAAGCGCTACGCGGTACACGTCGAGACCGGCAAGTTGTCCGCGCAGTTGATCAACGCCTTTGGCGATACCAGTGCCGCGGGCGCCATCCGGATCCCCGAATCGCTGTGGGGCGACCCGGCACACGATCGCCTGCTGATCGCCGAGGAAGACACCCGCAGCGGCACTGCGGTGCGCGAATACGATCTCGCCGGCAGATATCGTGGACGCACCATTGGCGCCGATCGCTTCAAGGCGCAGGCCGAGGGTATCAGCCTCTGGGCCTGTCCGGATGGCAGCGGTTACTGGATCACCACCGACCAGTTCAAGGACCGCAGCCTGTTCCATGTTTTCGATCGGCAGAGCCTTGAACATATGGCGGCATTCAGCGGTGAAGTGGTCGGCAATACCGACGGCATCTGGCTGCACGCCCGTCCCTCGCCGCGATTCCCCAATGGCGTGCTCTACGCGGTACATGACGACCAAGCCGTCGCTGCGTTCGATTGGAACGACATCGCGCGCGCGACCTCGCTGCGCGCGAGCTGCCTACCCTGAAACATCCGAAAGCCGTCGGGGCAGCCCGTTCTCAACATCTGCGACGGCAAACGGCTGAAGTGCGCGTGTCGATCTGATCGACGCTGCTTTCAGTCCTTCCTCAGACTGACTTGACCCGCATCCCCCGGATGCGGGTTTCTTTTTTGAGCGGGTCCGACCTGTACCGCAGCTGGCCGATGCCCTGCCCGGCGGCGCGCAGGCGGCGCAGCCGGGCATAATGCGCCCTTCGCCGAACCAGCCTGACTATGACCGAATCTGTTTCCAGCAACGAGGCACTGCGTTTTGCTGCCGTCAGCATCAAGCGCGGCGAGCGCACGGTGCTGGCCGATCTGAGCTTCGTGGTGCAGGCCGGTGAACTGGTCGCCGTACTCGGCCCCAGCGGCGCCGGAAAATCCAGCTTGCTTGCTGCCGCCACCGGCGTGCTTGAATGCACCGCGGGCACGATCCAGGTGCTCGGCCAGACGCTGCCGCTGCCGCGCGCCCAATTGTTTGCCCTGCGTCGGCGCATCGGGTTTCTGCTCCAGGGCAGTGGCCTGCTCAGCGATTTGAATGTGGCCGAGAATGTCGCCCTGCCGCTGCAGATGCACACCCAGCTGGATGACGAAGGCATCAAGGCCCTGGTCGCGCAGAAGCTCGCCGCGGTCGGCCTGGCCGAGGCGGCCGAACTCAGTCCGCAACAGCTTTCCGGCGGCATGGCGCGTCGTGTCGCGCTGGCCCGTGCGCTGGCGCTCGATCCGCCGCTGTTGCTCTACGATGAGCCCTTCACCGGCCTCGATCCGATCACCAAAGGTGTGATCGTCAAACTGATCAACGATCTCTGCCGTCGACTCGGCCTGACCAGCGTTGTGGTTTCCCATGATGTCAGCGAGTGTCTGGCGATCGCCGATCGCGTGCTGGTGATCGCCAATGGCGGGCTGGTGTTCAGTGGTACGCCGGACGAACTGCGCGCCAGCAGCGATCCCCTGTTACGCCAATTTCTCGAAGGCGCGCCCGATGGCCCGATCTCATTCGAGTACCGCCACAAGGGAGCACAGCGCCATGCGTGAGCTCCTCGCCAGGCTCGGCGCTCTCGGCCTGTTTGGCCTGCGCATCCTGTCCAGCCTGTCGCCGCAGCGAGGCTCGGGCCACGATCTTCTGCGCCAGATCTATTCCGTCGGCGCGCGCTCGGTGCCGATCGTCGCGGTTGGTGGCGCCTTCGTCGGACTGGTGATGTCCCTGCAAGGGCATCGCACGCTCGCGACCTTCGGCGCCAGCAATGCACTCGGCACCCTGCTCGGACTGAGCCTCTTTCGTGAACTCGGGCCGGTGCTCGCCGCGCTCCTGTTCTGTGGCCGGGCCTGTTCATCGATGGCTGCCGAACTCGGTCTGATGCGCACCACCGACCAGATCACTGCACTCGAGATGATGGCGATCGATCCAGTACGCAAGGCGGTTGTACCGCGATTCCTCGCGGGATTGATCGCGATGCCGATACTGACGGCGGTATTCTGCGCCTTCGCCATCTTCGGCGGATCGGTGCAGGCGGTCTGGGTGCTCGGGCTCGATCCCGGCCACTACTGGGCAGCGCTTCAGGGTAGCGTCAGCCTGATAGATGATTATGGTCAGGCCTTCGTCAAGTCGGCGGTGTTCGGCGCGGTACTCAGCCTGATCGCCACCCATGCCGGTTACCATGCGGAACCGACCATCGAAGGCACTTCGCGCGCCACCACCGGCGCCGTCGTCCAAGGTTCGTTGATGGTCCTGTTCCTGGATTTTCTGTTGAGCGCACTTTTCTACTGAGATGAGCCTGTCATGAAATTTGAAATCGGTGTCGGCGCCTTCATCCTGCTCGGGTTTGGTTGTGCGCTCGCGCTCGCCTTCTCGTCCACCGATGTGCGCAGCCGGTTGGGCGGCGCCTCGTACTCGGTGACCGCCAGGTTTTCCAATCTCGGCGAATTGCGTCTGCGCGCTCCGGTAAAGATCGCCGGCGTGAAGGTGGGCGAGGTCGCCAGCATTCGGCTCGATCCTGAACGCTATGACGCCGTTGTCAGTCTGCGCCTCAACAGCGCGGCCGGCGCCTTGCCGACCGACAGTTCGGCGGCGATCAATACTGCCGGCCTGCTCGGCGAGCGCTATATTTCGATCAGCCCCGGCGGCGAACTCGAAGCGCTCGGCGATGGCGACGAAATCGTGTTCACCCAGTCGGCCATCGTGCTTGAAAACCTGATCGGCAAATACATGTTCGGCAATGGCAAGGGCAGCGAGCCCACACCTGCCGCCGACGCCCCTGCTACGGAGACACCCTGATGCGCCTGTTCGCCCTCGTCCTGATCGCGCTGCTTGGCCTCGGCAATGCCCAGGCCGCTCCCGAGCGTCCGCGTGACATGGTGGAGCAAAGCGCCGAGACGGTGCTGACGACCCTGGTCAAGCGCCGCGCCGAATTTCGCGCCGACGCCAGCAAGCTCGAAGCCTTCATGCTGGAACAGCTCGAAGCGTCATTCGACCATCAGTACTCGGCGCGCCTGGTACTGGGCCGACACAGCCGCGGTGTCAATGCCGAGACGATCGACGCATTCGCCCACGCCCTGCTCGCCAATCTGATGCGCCGGTATGGCAAGGCCATGCTCGACTTCGATCCCAATGTCGACGTCAAGGTACTGTCGGAGACGCCATTGCGCGACGGCCAGCTGATGCGCGTCGCGACCGAGCTCGCCCGCGCCGATGGCGCGCCGGTGCCGGTCGACTACATGGTCCGCGAAGTGGATGGCCGCTGGAAGATATTCGATGTACTGGTCGAGGGCGTGTCCTACGTGCAGACCTATCGCAACCAGTTCGAGGAACAACTGCGCAACCAGACCCTGGATCAGGTGATTGCCGGCCTGCGCGATGGAACGGTCAATGTCGGCGGCTGATCGACACGGCGGTGCGCACAGCCGCGATCTGCTGCGGCTGTGCTGCTGTCTGCTCGTGGTACTGCTGTCCGCCTGCAGCGGACGCGTGCTGCGCGCTGATGGCACGCCCATCGGCGATGGCCGAACCAGCCCCGAGGAACGCGCTGCGCTCGATCCCTGGGAGCCGACCAACCGCCGGATTCACAACTTCAATCGTACGCTCGATCGCAAGGTGATGAAGCCGGTGGCGCGGACCTACGTCAAAGCGGTGCCGCGCCGCGTTCGTCAGGGCGTCACCAACGTCTTCGACAATCTGCAGGAGCCCATCGTCGCGCTGAACTTGCTGGCCCAGGGCCATGGCCAGCAGGCCACCGAGTCGGGATTCCGCTTCTTGCTGAATTCCACGATCGGATTGGCAGGTATTTTTGATGTCGCCAGTGCCGGCAATGTGCCCGAACATCGCGGTGATTTCGGCCAGACCTTTGCACTCTGGGGCTGGCAACGCTCGCGTTACGTGGTACTCCCGGTGTTCGGCCCGTCCAGCGTCCGCGATAGCGTGGCGCGCGTGGTCAACTCACAGGTCAGCCCGATCAATACCGTGGGAGCGCGCAAGCTCGGGCCGGGCTTCGGCGTCCTTTATGGCATTACGTCGCGCGCTGCGGCGCTGCCCAATGAGGCCTTTGCCGAGAATGCGGCCGACGAGTATCTATTGCTGCGCGACGTCTACTTCCAACGCCGCGGCTGCCAGATCCGCGATTGCAGCCAGGAAGCGCCGGACTACGAGCTGCCCGATGAATTGGGCGTGCCCGCTTCCGATATCAGACCCAACGACACGCCCTAGCGGCCGGTAGCAGACGAATCACCAGCAGCTTTCTCGGTCTGAGCGCACTGAGCCTGCTGCTCTCTCGGCCTGTAGGTTTGGCTACCGGCGTCGCTCCGAAGCGGCGCGCTCCGCTGCCATCCCTTTGCGATCCGGCTTGCGCTTTATCTGTTTCAGGCCACCGGCCTTCCAGCTATCGCGCAGCCACCGGGCATGGGAGTGGCCCGGCAGACACTGGATCAATCAGGGTGTGGTGACCGGCCGAACCGCGTAGATGGTCGTCGTACCGCTGACCTTGTTGCTGACGATCAGCAGGGAGTCGGTGGTCGGCGATGCACTGACCGGCACGAACAGCATCGCGGCCGGACCAAGATCGCCAGCCGCCGGGTTGCTGTCCAGAGCCCCGTCAGCATTGGCATCGGCGCCAGTATTCGTTGGCACGCCGAAGTCGCGTTCGGTCCGGTAATCGAGGAAGCGACCACTGCGCAGCCGGCTGTCGAGCGCATAGGACATGATGCCGCCCACCTCGGAAAGGCCGATGAACGCAAATGTGGCGCCATCGATCTGACCCAGGGCGACTGCTTTCGGCGCCGGTCCCTGATCATCGGAGCGACTATCGCCGGTGCCGTTGGCGTCCGCACTGGAGTTGAAGTTACTGCCCAGGCGCTCCAGCGTGACCCGCTCGAAGTCGTCACCGCTGTCGTAGACCGCCAGGCCGGTGGAGCGGATGATCGAGAACGAGCGCGCACCAAAAGCGGCGATGTTTTCGATATCCGGGTCCTGCGGCACTGCCGGCGGACCGGTCAGGGCCGGCGCGTTGCCCTCGGTTGCCGAGACGACCAGGCGCCCGAGTTTGCTGTCCTGCTGCAGGCTCTCGGCCGGCGGGTAGTTGGTGGGATCCAGCACGAGCGTCGCTGCGCGGGTGGTCTCATCAAAACCCGGAGACATTCGCGGTGCACCGGTGTTGGCGGTCAACAGCAGCACCTCATCGGCATTGCGGTAGGCAACCATGCCGCCAGCCTGACGAAAGCCAAACACCCGGCGCGCGGTCAGCATGCCACCGCCATCCATGTCGCTGGCGTCGATTCGGCTGGTCGCCGTATTGAAGTCCTTGGCGCCGATCGCAATGATGGTCTCGATACGCGCGGGGCTCAGCGCGACGGTCGCCATTGCATTGTTTTCCTGCAGGCTGATATAGGCGCGCGCATTGACCGCCGTGGTGGCGACCTCGGGCTCGAAGTCCATGGCGCGGGTGGCGCCCGGCCGATTGGTGAAGCGCACGTCAGCCAGGATCTCGGCCTCGCGCGACGTGGTCGGAATCGGTGTCACCCCGCTCAAATTGAACGCCCTGAAATCAAGCAGGGCGATCGACGGCGGCGCGGTCGTCGCCGGCGGCACGATGGCCGGCGTCAGATCGATCACGCCGATCGAGCCTTCCGGATCCACGGTGTAGTCCGCCGACGGCGCGCCTTCATTGGCGCTGACGACAAAGCGGCCTTCCTGGCTGAACGCCAGCGACTTCGGCCCTACGCCAGTAGCCAGGACTGTGACCAGGGAGCGGTCCGCGGCCTTCAGGATGACCACGGCGCCAACATCGGCAAGGCCTGCACCGGTGACGGCAACGGCGATGCGGTCGCGGTCCATGGTGGCGTCCGGGTCGTCGTAGGCAGCAACGGCCGAGACGGTGCCCATCGGGCGATTGAGGGCGGTTGCGGCCATCAGCACGGCATCGATCCGCGCCAAACGGGTCGGGCTCGCTGGCGTGGTCAGGCTCAGCACATCGATCATGCCATCGTGTGCATTGACCACATAGGCCGTCTTGTTTCCGCCGTAATAGGCCAGGGCACCAGCCGCGTCGACGCCGAATTGGCCCGTGCTGTAGCGGCCAAGAAGATTCAACGTGACCGCCGTGGGCGGATTCTGGGTGAGCGGCGGCTCGTTGTTGCTGTTGCTGCTGCCACTACAGGCAGCGATGGCGACACTGAGCGCAACCACCAGGGAACGCAGAACCAAGGGCATAGACCACTCCTGAATTGCCAGACACCGGGTCCGGGCGGGGTTATCTCCCCGAAATTCCAGACGCCAAAGGCCGCCATGGTAATGGATCGATGCGGCCTGCACACTTGCATGCCCATGATTCGACCACATGTCCCGTTCATGTTGGACCTTACCCCACCACCGCCACCGACCGCCGCCGAGGCTCGCCTGCTGCAGGCGCGGTTCTGGCGTTCGGTCTGGCTGGTACTACTTTTTGTGGCCGCGCTGTGGCTGATTCTGGGCGCGGTGTCCAATTTTCACATCGATACGCGACCGTTTGCACTGTACCCCGGCAGGCTCGAATCCCTGGCCGGTGTACTGACCGCGCCCCTGCTGCACAGCGGCGCCGACCATCTGCTGGCCAATTCCTTTGGCCTGATCATCATGGGCGTGCTCCTGCTCTACCGTTACCCATCCTCGGCGCCGCTGACCCTGGCCCTGATCTGGCTGCTGTCCGGGCTCGGCACCTGGTGGATTGGTCGGCCCTCGTTCCATATCGGCGCCAGTGGGCTCAGCCACGGGCTGATGTACTTCGTATTCTTTTCCGGTCTGATCCGCCGCGACCGCACCTCGATCGCGGCGGCGATGCTGACGTTCATGTTTTTCGGCGGCATGCTGCTCAGCATCGCGCCGCGCGAAGAAGGTATTTCCTACGAGTACCACCTCACTGGCGCGATCGCCGGCCTGCTCTGTGCGTTCCTGTTCCGCCACCGCGATCCGGCCCCGCGTCGGCGCAAATACAGCTGGGAAATCGAGGAAGAGATCGAGGCCATGCGCCGGCAGGAGGCCAGTGATGCCGAACTGCAGATGCCGCGTCCAGACGATGTGCCGGTGTTATGGCATCGACCTGAACAGGAACAGGAACACGGTCGCGTTCTGCCCTTCCCAGGCCATCGGCGACGTGCGGAAACTGTCGATGATGGCGAAGACCCGGGCGACGACCGCGACAGCAAACCGACCTTGCATTGATCCAGCCGGCCACTGACGGATCGGGGCGGTGTGTGCGGCCTGCGCGGGTATGGCCCCTCGCCGGCGCCGCTGTCACACAGCCGACGTTGACCCTCGACAGGCGCGCGGCGTAGTCTCGATTGTCTGGCGCAGAAATCGCCGCGGGCGGACCGGCATCAGCCGCAGGCACCGATGTCGACCGCTGCGTGTCCTGGTACCCGCTGCCGCAAGCGCAACCGAATTCCTCTCTTCCGGAGTCGTCTGATGAGCCGTTTGCCGATGCTGTCCCTGCTGGTCTTGCTCGTCTGCGCTTGCGCGCCGATGTCCCCGAAGCCCGAGGTGCCCGCCGCGCCGCCAGGACCCATGCCCACTCCGCTCAACGAGCACAGCGAGCTCGCGGCCTGCGATGGCAATGTGCTGATGCAATTTGCTGCGGATACCAGCAAGGGTAGCTCGACCCTGCGCTGCGTCTCGACGATGCGCAGCATCGAACGCGACCTGGCTGGACTCGATCCGGCGCGCACCCTCCTGGTTCTGGACATCGACGACACCCTGCTGACTTCATCGACCTTGTTCGGCAGCGACAGTTGGTACGAATGGGAGACCGCGCTCGCCGATGGCACACCGGGCAAGCCACAATGCGAATACGATCTGATTGCCCTGCACTATGAGGCCGGCACCCAGCAGGCCGTCGAAAAAGGCGGCGTCGAGTTCATCAACGCGCAGTCATTCCCCAAGCTGCTGCTGACCTCGCGCAATCCCTACTACCGCGGCGGCACCGAGCGCGAACTGCAGCGTGCTGGCTATCAATTGCCCGGCAATTTTCTTGCCGAGAGCTATGGCACCAGCTGGATGGAAGCAAGCTCGAAGGGACCGGTGCCGGTGGTCTACTCGAACGGAATCCTGATGACCACGGGGCGCGACAAAGGCAAGATGCTGCTCAAACTGTTCTCGCGATTGGCCGAACTCGAGCATCCTCAGCAGTTCAGCGACATCGTGCTGGTCGACGATGGCTACAAGAACATCAATGCGATGCACAACGCCCTGCACGCTGAAATCCCGGGCGCGCGCTACAACTTCCATGGCTATCTCTACAAGGGCGTCAGCAAGGAACGCGACCCCAAGAAACTCAAGGCAACTGACCGTGCCATGCGGCAGTGGCAGGAGCTGATCCGCAAACTCTATCGTCAACGCTCTGATCGCTGGAACGCCAAGCCCGCGCAATGCGGGTAGGAGTCGGCAATGTTTCGATCAATCGGCTGCCTGCTCCTGCTGGTAGCCGGCAGCCGCCGGCGGATGACCGCAGCGACGATGCCCTGCAGCAGTCGATAGACCTACTGCGCTCGGGGATCGGGGATCGGGGATCGGGGATCGGGGATCGGTGATCGGTGATCGGGGATCGGTTGGTCAGCAGCGAATTTCTCAATGAGGATGGCTCGGTCGCCAAATCGGTCCAGGGAAGTTACGCGTTTGCCTGGTTATGCCCGATCGCGTGGTCAGCGGTCGCAGCGATATCCCCGAGATGAAACCGAGTGCCGCAATTCTCTCTTATGTCGATGAGGCGCGCGGCCACATCGAGATGGCCTCGGTCGGCGGCGATGGACGGCTCCGGGTCATGACCGGACCGATCGGCGGCGGCGGACAAGGCACGACGGCGGAGTTCAAGACCACGCAGGGCCTCAGCCAGCTGCGGTTTACCCGCTTCAATGTTGACCGGGATCGCTTCGAGTCGAAGATGGAATGCACCGAGGACAGCGGCGCCAGCTCGAAGCCCGGCAATCACCAGGTATTCCGGCGCAAGCCGGCGGCAGCCGAAGCACACGCTTGAGCGACGCGGCAGTGCGCAGCCCTGCCCTGGCGAACTGATCCGCCGCTGACCCCGACTCAGACCGAACCGCATGCCCGCCTGCGCTGCACCCCGTGCAGAGTTTCGTTTTCCCGCAAACGGGCTTGTTAGCGTCCGTTGGCCGGCATCCGAGACCGCGATCTGCGCCAGTCCGCGCGGAACCCGCCAAAGTTTGATCGATGCGCGGCAATCGGCCATTCACCACCTTGGGAGGGGTTCACATGCTGCAGGGATCACGTAATCAACGGGCCGCTGTGCTCGCGTTAGCCGCCCTATTCGGCGTTTCGGGGACGGGCGCCCAAGGTGCGGCGGACAGCGCCGAGGACTCGCCCGGCGCGACCAAGACCCTCAGCGAGATCACGGTCACCGCCCAGAAACGCGAAGAACAACTGCAGGATGTGCCGATCTCGATCACCGTGGTATCCGATCAACTATTGCGTGACATGGGCGCACGCGACATCAAGGACCTGCAACTGGTTGTGCCCGGCCTGACCGTAACCTCGACCGCCAACGAGGCCCTGACCACGGCACGCATCCGCGGTGTCGGCACGGTCGGTGACAACACCGGACTCGAGTCCTCGGTCGGCGTGGTGATCGACGGCGTCTACCGCGCACGCAACGGTGTCGGCTTCGGCGATCTTGGCGAACTCGAACGCATCGAAGTGCTGAAAGGGCCACAGGGCACGGTGTTTGGCAAGAACACATCGGCGGGCATCATCAATGTGGTCACCCGCAAGCCAGTGTTCGAGACCCTGTTCGAAGGTGAGTTGACGGTCGGCAACTATGGTGCGCTCGGCTACTCGGGTGCCTTCAACACGGCACTGGGAGAATCAGCGGCGATGCGCGTTTACGCCAGCCAACGCGAACGCGATGGTTTCGTCGATGTCCGCACTGGCGCCGGCCCGCGCACCGCAAATGAAGACAGCAACCAGGACTTCCACTCGGTGCGCGCGCAATTACTGATCGCGCCCGGTGGTGATTTCGATATCAACCTGGCCGCCGACTACACGCGAAGAGATGAGCGTTGCTGCGCCGGGGTCACCATCGTACGCGGCGCGGTCGCCGGCATTGTCGACGCGGTCGCGCCCGATGAGGGCGTGATCCCGGTAGCCGATCCGTTTCGTCGGCTTGCCTACAGCAATCGCGATACCCAACAGAAAGTCGACGATCAGGGCGTGTCCGCCGAGGCCAACTGGTCCCTGCCCTGGTTCGGCGGCAGCACCCTGACCTCGATCACCTCGAAGCGCGACTGGCAGACCATCAATGGCGCCGATCTCGACTACAGCACGGCCGACATCTGGTATCGCGATTTCGGTCCCGAGGAAGCCTCCGACGGATTCGATACCTTCAGTCAGGAGCTGCGTCTGACTGGCGACAACGACCGCGTGGACTGGATGTTCGGTGCGTTCTACTCGGACGAAGATCTGGAGCGACATGGCCAGACCAATCTCGGCAGCGCGTACGAACCCTATCTTTCCATCGCATTGTTGAATCGCGTGGCCGGCGCATTTCCGGCGGGCGTGGTGAATCTGGCCAACCCTGCGCTGTTTCTCTCCGAGGCGGCCGGCCGTCCCTTCGGCACCACCTTTGTCGGCGACGGTGCCGATGATCGCTTTGACCAGAATGCACGCAGCGTCGCACTGTTCAGCAATAACACGTTCCATCTCACTGATGCATTCGATCTGACCGCGGGCCTGCGCTACACCCGCGAAGAAAAGGAAGTCGACTCGCGCTTTGGCAGCCCCAACGGCTCGCTCGGCTGCGCCGCTGCATTGGCCAACCCCAGCCGGGTCGGCGCCGCACTTGCCGCCCGCGGCGTACCCGGTGCCGCGCTCGCAGCGACGGTACCCACGGTGATCGGCTTCATGTGCCTGCCCTGGTCCAACCCGCTGCATGCGGGGCGCATGACCCATCAGGAGCGCGATGAAGACGAATGGTCGGGAACGCTGAAGGCCGCGTACCGCTGGAACGATCAGGTGATGACCTATATCTCGGCGGCGCGCGGCTACAAAGCTGGCGGTTTCAATCTGGATCGCGTGCAATCTTCCAATGGGCTGACCAGCGGTGGCAGTGGCGTGATTCCGGTGACCGACACCTCGTTCCCCGCGGAATTTGTCGACAGCTACGAACTCGGCAGCAAGACCAGCTGGCTGGGCGGCAATCTGCTGCTCAATGGCGCGCTGTTCTATCAGGCGTACGAGGATTTCCAGCTCAATAGTTTTCTCGGTACGACCTTTGTTGTGCGGTCGGTGCCCGAGGTGACATCGCAGGGCGCGGAAGCCGACATCCTCTGGCAGACGTCGGTTGAGGGTCTGCTGGTGCAGGCCGGCGTGACCTATGCCGATACCCAGTACGGCCGCGATCTGCTGCCCGATGCCGATCTGTTCCTGCTGCCGGGCAGTCGCGTCAGCTTCGCTCCGCTGTGGTCTTCGTCAGCGGCGCTCAGTTACCAGCGACCGCTGGGACGTTCGTTGATCGGCCGGTTCAATTTCGGCGCGAAGCATTCTTCGGCCTACAACACCGGTTCCGATCTTGATCCCGAGAAGCGCCAGGGCGATTACACCGTGGTCAATGCGCGCATCGGCATCGGCGCGCAGGACGAGCAATGGCTGCTGGAATTCTGGGCGCAGAACCTCACCGACGAGGAATACATCCAGGTCGGTTTCGATGCGCCGCTGCAGACTGGATCATGGAACGCATTTCTGGCCGCGCCGCGCACCTATGGCGCAACGCTGCGACTGAAGTTTTGACCGAACTTCTGTCTCTGGTTGTCGCCACACGCTACCGGCGGGGAAACTACCCGCGTCGGTAGCGTGTTCAGATCACGCCGCGCAGCGCGGCGTATACCGAATCGCGCAGCGCCAGCAGGCGCGGACCCACCCGGTCGGTGAGCACATCACGACTGACCTCGGACGCACAGCCGCCGCAACTGAAGGCGAGAATGCGCTCGCCATCGGCCGCGACCATGGGCACCCCAACGGCGTAGACATCGGCGCACCAGGCACCGAGCGAATAACAGAAACCCTGACGCGCCACATCGGCGCGCGCCTGCAGGATGCCATCGCGCACGCGTGGCCACTCGAACGGCTGGCATTCATTGCGCAGTTCGCTCATCTCGCGTTCGAACAGGGCTGGCGGCCGCGCTGCCAGATCGGCGCGACCGAGCGCGGTCAGGCCATGGGGCACACGTGTGCCCGGTTCGAGTTCCAGCATCGGGCAATCGCCGGCATGAGCGATCGCCAGCAGCACCATGCGCAGGCCATCGGGCGCGCCGAGCATTACGGTGGCAGCGAGTTCTTCTGCGCAGCCCTGCATCAGTGGCCTGGCGATCGCAATGACCTGATGGGATCGCGCATAGCTATTGCCCATCGATAACAGGGTGACGCCGAGTGAGTACTGCTCGCGCTTGGGCGAATACGCCAGATAACCCAGGGAGGCCAACGTAAAGGTCAGTCGCGACACCGTGGGCTTGGGCAGGCCGGTGCGCAAAGCCAGCTCACGGTTTCCGAGAAACTGTTCGCCATACTCGAAGCAGCGCAGGATCGACAGTCCGCGCGCCGCCGCCGAGACAAACTGTGGATGATCTTCCTCTGACTGCAGATTGACCGGATCGAGTCTGCGTTTGGGATTGCCCATGGGCTGCTCCTGCTGGTTTAGCGGTCTGTGTTGTCGGGTTCCAAGCGGGTGTCGCGACAATTCCTCACGGCAGCGCCTGCTTCCGGTAGCGCGCCGCGCACAGGAAGGCCGGCACAGCCAACAAACCGATGCTCTGGGTGGCGATGATCGCCCAGCCGATCGGCTGGGCATGGCCTGCGCCAGCAAAGGCATCGGCAAGCGCACCGACCAAGGCGGCACCGCCGGACGAACCGATTAACGAGGTGACCAGGATGAACAGGGCCACGGTGGCGCCACGATGCGCCGCTGGAACGATTTCCTGAAGTGTCGCCAGGGCCGGCCCGTAGAGCAGCATGAACACCATATTTCCGATGAAGGCCATCGGCATGAACAGCGCGCTTTCGACATCGATCAGACGAAACAGCAGCATTACCGGCACGCCGAGCGCATAGGCGATACCGAGAAAGATCAGTCGCCCGGCCGGCACACGCGCATGCATTGCATCGGCCAGCACACCGCCAAGCAGTGAACCGCAGACGCCGCCAAACAGAAACAGTGAGCCATTCCATTGCTGCGCACTGCGCTCGCTGAAGCCACGCTCGTTTACCCACCAGAGCAGATCGAGCACCGCGGCGCCCTGGGCACAGGTCGCGGCGATCGAACCGAGCAGAACCAGGACCAGTACGCGGTTATTCCGCAACTGATACGCCATCGCAGCGAAACTGGCGCGGAACGATCCGCGACTTTCGCGAGTTTCTGCGCCACTGCGCGCGGGATCGCGCATCAGCAGGGCGACCAGCAAGGCACCGACCACACCCAGTGCACCGAGTGCCATGAAGCTGCCGCGCCAGCCCAGCCAGGGCCCAAGGAAACTCGCCAGAATGAAGCTGCCGCCGATGCCGATCGGAATACCGAGGTAATAGATCGCATTGGCCAATGCACGACGTCCAGGCCGGAAGCCATCGGCCAGCATCGACAAGGCCGCCGGTGTCAACGCGGCCTCACCGACGCCGACGAACATCCGCGCCAGCGCCATCTGCAGGAAATTCCTGACCAGTCCGGTGGCCGCGGTGAGCGCACTCCACACCGCCAGGCCAGCGGCGATCAGACGCGGTCGATGCACGCGATCAGCGAGCGAGCCGAGCAGCAGGCCGAACACGGTGTAGACCAGGGTGAAGGCGATTCCGGTCAGCAGACCGAACTGCAATTTGCTCAGCCCCAATTCGGGCACGATCCGCGTCGAGAATGCGACGGTCAGATATCGATCGGCAAAGTTGATGATATTCAGTGCGGTCAATGCCAGCAAAAGTCCCCAGGCGTTGCGCGCTGGCGACTCGACCGCAGCGCCTGCGGGCCCGCGCGTCATGGGCGAGCCGCCGAATCGAACAGCACGACCTGGCGCACTGCCTCGCCGCGGGCGAGTCGATCAAAACCCGCGTTGATGTCTTCGAACGCAAGTCGATGTGTCAACAGGGCATCGACGCGAAGGCGGCCCGCTCGATGGAGGGCGATGTAGCGTGGAATATCCCGCGCCGGTACTGACGATCCCATGTAGGAACCCTTTATCGTGCGCTCCTCGGCGACCAGGCTCAGCGCCGGCACAGCGAACTGTTGCGTGGGATCGGGCAGCCCGGTCGTCACCGTGGTGCCGCCGCGGCGGGTTGCGGCATAGGCCAGCGTCAACGCGCGTGCACTGCCGACACATTCGACCGCGACCGCGGCGCCACCACCGGTGATTGCGCGGATGCGTTCGCTGGCGTCTTCATCGGAGGCATTCACACCATGGCTTGCACCGAGCGCCAGCGCGGCGGCGATCTTGTCCTCGCGGGTATCAACGGCAACGATCGGCCAGGATCCGCTGAGCACCGCGCCGAGTATTGCGGATTGACCAATGCCACCGAGACCAATCACGGCGAGGCTCTCGCCCGGCCTTGCCGCGGCCGTATTGACGACCGCGCCAACACCGGTCAACACGGCACAGCCAAACAGGGCAGCAATTGCCGGATCGAGATCAGCGTCGATCTTGACGACGGAACGCGTCGACACCACGGTGTACTCGGCAAAGGCAGATACGCCGAGATGGTGATGCAGGGTCGCCCCGGCGTCCTGCCAATGTCGCGAACCTTCGAGCAGCTGTCCTGCCACGTTGGCACGCGCGCCCGGTTCGCACAGCGCCGGTCGACCGGTCGCGCAGGGTGCGCAATGACCGCACCCGGGAACAAAACTGAAGACCACACGCTCACCGCGCGCATAGCCCGGCGTATCGGGTCCAACCGCGATGATCTCTCCACTCGCCTCGTGACCGAGCACCATCGGCAGCGGTCGCGGGCGCGACCCGTCGATCACCGACAGATCGGAATGACAGAGCCCAGCCGCCAGCACCCTCACCAACAATTGATTGCGACCCGGTGGCAACAACTCGAGTTGTTCAATCTGCAGGGGGCGGGAATCGGCATACGGTGCCGGCAAGCCCATGCTGCGCAACACGGCGGCAAGCGCCATCACGCTGCGGCGCCATCGGCAACAAGGATGCGCGCCAGCGCCTGCCGTATCGAGTCAGGCAACTCGATCGGCCGGCGCGAGACGCGATCGACAAACACATGGACGAACCAGCCCTCAGCCGCGATTCGCGCATCGCCTGCCGCGAACAATCCGATCTCGTAGCGCACACTGGAACGACCGAGATGGGCGACCCGTAGACCAGCATCCACGGCTGCCGGAAACGCCAACGAACCAAGGAACTTGCAGTGCGATTCGGCGCAGACGCCGATCACCGCGCCGTGATGAATATCGAGACCGCCGACAGCGATCAGATAACTGTTGATCACGGTATCGAAATAGCTGTAGTACTCGACATTGTTGACATGCCCGTAAAGGTCGTTGTCCTTCCAGCGTGTGCCGATGCTGAGGAAATGACCGTAGTCGGCGCGCGTGCTCATGCCTCGGCCCCACGGCGCTCGGACCCATGCCAGCGATTGGCGCGGGCCAGACTGGCGACATCGTTGAAGCGCACACCCATCTCGCGCATCACCTTGTGCGCCTTGCCTGCCGTCATCTGGCGCAGATAGAACGGCTCCTTGACCACGAAATGATGGATCGCATGCGTGCTGCCGAAATTGCAGCAGAACGCCTGGAACGGCCAGGTCCACCAGGCATCCAGCACCTGGGTCTGCTGCAGCACATTGCCCGGCTCGATATCGCCGTAGTAGTGCATATTGCTGCTGACGAAATGCAGGCAGAAACTGCGCAATACATTGGGCGCGATCCAGACCACGATCAGGATGTTGAGGCCATGCAACCAGGCGTCTGCGCCCGCTGATACCGCGATCGGATCGCCAGCCAGCTCAGCGACCCCCGCAGTCGCCTGCCAGGCCAGAAACAGATACCACAGTCCCCAGTGCAGCCAGCCGAGTGGAAAGTAGATCGCCGCGACGCGGCGCCAGGCCGTGCGGCGCTGCGCGGCTTCGGGAAATCGGCGGATGCGCCACCAGGCCGAGAATCCGGCATCGCCGAGCATCAGCAGTCGCGCGAAATTCCAGGTCTCGCCATTGGTGATGCCGCGTTCCTCGCGATCGTTCTCCATGCCCGAATGCTTGTGATGGTTGAAATGCAATCCGCGCCGAATCCAGGGATTGATCGTACTCGGCCGCGCCAGCCAGCACAGGGCCAGCATCAGGTGATGCGCCCACGGCCGCGAGCGGAAATACATCCAGTGGATCAGATCGTGTTCCAGCTCGTGCGTCAGCGAAGCAAAGAATGCCGTCAGCAAGATGGTCAGCCAGGCCGGCAGCAAGCCGCTGACATAGCCATAACCCGAGCCGATCATGCCGGCCAACGCAAGCAGCAGGATCGCAGCGCCGATAGCGTCCTGATGGTGCAGCCAGGGATGACGCTGGCGCAGCGCGACGCCGGCCGCGTTGACCACGTCGCGGATGCGTTCGGCACGCTCAGCGGCGGTGGCCCTGGCTTCGGAAAAGTCTGCACTGACCATGATCGTTCCCCAAGACGACTGCTCCGGTCTGTCGACAGTACTCATGTTTGTCGCGCAATGCCTGACCATCGACGCCAGCGACTTGACTCTGCGCGCCAGCGCGGGGGATGCTGCGGCCTGAACGTGCAAGCGCCCTCGCAGGAATCGCCATGCCGCAAGTCGCGACCGCGCTGACCAGTTGGGTCAAGGCCATACGGCGCACTCTGGAAGCGCGCGAGATCGATAGCGTCGCCCTGTTCGTGCAGGCCGGGCTCGATCCCGCCGCTCTGGATGATCCCAATGCGCGCTATCCGGTCGCCAACACGACGCGGCTGTGGCGGCTGGCCGTCGAAGCGACTGGCGATCCCTGTCTTGGCCTCGCCGTTGCCAGCAATGCTGCGCCGACCAGTTTTCATGCGCTTGGTTATTCGATTCTGGCCAGCGCCACCCTGCACGACATGCTGCAACGGCTGGTGCGTTATTTTCATATCGCCACCAATCTGTCGTCGCTGGAATTGCGCGAATCGCCAGAAGCCTTCGAGTTGATCGTCCATACGCCGCAGAGCGGACTGCAGCCGGCGCCGGAATCGGTCGATGCTTTCATCTCGATGCTGGTGCGCAGCGCACGCGCGCTTGCCGGACGGACCCTGTGCCCGCAATGGGTGACCCTGCGCCGGTCACGTCCGCCCGGCACCGACTGCCACGAACGTGTGCTGCGTGCCCCGGTGCAGTTCGACGCGGCCTGCGACATGGTGCGTTTTGCCCGTGCCGACTGCCTGCGCCCGCTCGATTCGGCCAACCAGGAACTGGCGCAGCGCAACGACGAACTGGCGCGCCAGTATCTGGAGCAACTCGACCGCGGCACCTTGCAGACGCGCGTGCGTGAGGCGCTGCTCGCCCGATTGGCCGAAGGCGAGCCCTCGGCCGAACAGATCGCAGATGCGCTACATCTGAGCCTGCGCAGTCTGCAACGCCATCTGGCCGAGGAAGGCACCAGCTTCGACCAGATCCTCGACGAAACGCGCCAGCAATTGGCCCGTTCGTATCTTGGCGATCCGCGCTGGTCGATCAGCGATATCGCCTATTCGCTCGGCTATGCCGATGCCAGCTGCTTCTCCAGGGCATTTCGACGCTGGACCGGTCAGGCGCCCAGCCACTACCGGCGCGCGCGCGAAGCCAAGCACTGATCCGCAGGCTTCGCTGCGGAGAATTGCACCATCCATCGCACACCGTTGGCCGTCTTGCCCCTGACTTTCGATCAACTTCGGGCCATGCGCTGCCGACAGCGCCCGGCGTCGCACGCTGCGGGCAGGCCCGACAGAGCGGCAATCGGAGCATGTTCGACGCCGATGATCTCCAGCCGGGCCAGGCTCCGTATGTGGGAATGCAACCACTGCGGAGACCGTCATGTACCGATTGCGCTGGATCACACCCCTCACTCTGACGCTCGGCCTGCTCGGCGCCGCTGCACTCTCGGCCGACCCGCCAGAGAACCAGCCGACGCTTACCGCTAGCCTGGACAGCGACAATGCGCTCTACCAGCTGCGCTATATCGACAACCCGGCCTCGACCCATTACACCCCCGCCTCGGTCATTCTCGGCGCCGCCGATGCACTGGACCGCAATGGCAGCGAACAGGCCGGCAATCCGCGTGGCTATCACGACGGTTACCTGGATCTCGGATTCGAGGCACCCTGGTTCGCCGGCGCGCCCACCATCAATGACGTGACCTTCTGGGATTGCGAGGACCCGATCAATCCCACCGCCTTCGATTGCAATGGCGGATTCGCCCGCACCGAGCAGATCGTGATGCCAGCGCCGCGCTATCGTGCGGCATCGGAGTCCTGCGTGCGCATGGTGCTCGGTCACGAGCTCTTCCATCACGTCGAATTCGGCTATGTCGATGCCGGTGGCGGTGTGGGCTGCGGCGGTGTGTTCGGCACCGCGGTCTGTGAGGGCCAGGCGCGCGCGATGCAGGACAAGGTCTACTTCGATCTCGATCTCGATCCCGCGGCGAATTGTGTTGCGCCCTTCGATGGCGAGGCCGACAGTTACCTGGACAACCCGGATATCACGATCTGGAAGGCGAGCTACGGCGCGGCCCTGTTCTGGACCTATCTGATGGAGCAGTACGGCACGATCAATGCCGAGCCGGGCTACGGCGCCGACTTCATCACCGCATGGTGGGAACTCGCGACCGACGAAGTCGACGATCCCAACGTCTACGACATCACCCGCCGCGCGATCCAGCTGTTCGAGCCCAATCATTCGGTGGTGAACACCTACCAGGACTTCACCATTGCCAACCTGGTCAAGGATCTCAGCGTGCTGGCCATCCCCGCGGCGCAACGCGCGCGCTATACCTATGTCGACGATGGTCCGGTGCTGGGCCAGAGCAATCTGCACAAGTTCGGCAAGGTCGATGTCGATTTCTTTGCCGACGTTCCCGCCAACGGCGCGGCGTCGATCGAGTTGAACGCGCAACGATTTGGCGGGGACTATTCACGCTTTGATCTGAGCGCCTGCCCGGCCGGGCGCCAGGTCGAGTTCACTGTGGTGCCGCAGTTTCTGCTGCCGCTCAATCCGAACGCACAGACGCCGGTGCCCGACGCCCTGATCAGCCTGGTGCTGACCAAGGGCGCTGATGGGCTTAGCCCTTCAAAGCTCTACAAATGGCGCGGAAAATCGGTGAAGAAGAGTTTTGTCCAGCCGAATTTTCAGCCCTACACGCGCGGCTTCGTCATCGTTTCAGGCTGGCACGGCAGCTATCCCGGCGTGTTGACGATGCGCTGTCTGCCGGCACCGTTGGCTCCGGTGGTCAAGCTCAAGGGCAATCAGACACCGCCCGGACCGGGTGTCCAACCACTCGGCTCGATCAGCGTGGGCCTGCCCTCGGGTGCGACCGGAAACCCGCCGGTGGCTGGGCTCACGCCAGCGGATTTCATCCTGCAGATCGGCGGCCAGAACGCACCGATCCGTTCTGCAGTGCGCGAGGGCGACGGCTATCGACTGCATTTCGTGCATCCGACGCCGAGTGGGCCCGGTCCATTCCCGCTCAGCGTGCAAGCCGGGGCGCAGACCACGACAATCAGCAATGCCATCCGTTATGACGCGCCCGATCCCGAGCTCATCGTGGTGCTCGATCTCTCGGCCAGCATGAGCCAGCCACCAGGCGCACCCCTGCTGCTGCCCGCGGTACAAAAGGTGCGCGAAGCGGCCGCACGAATGAAAGCGAGCGCACGCTTCGGTCTGATCGGCCACTTCGGCAATGGCAGTGAGCCCAATCGCGACAGCGTGGTGCTGTTGCCGCTGGCGCCGCTCAGCGCCGCGCATCGCAGCAGCTTGGACAGTGTGCTGAGCACGCTGACGACCAGCAGCAATGCCTTCGGTGCGCCGGGTGATGGCGTGCTGACCGCACTCGAACAGTTCACCAGCAATGGCGGCAGCGGACCGCAGTCGATCCTGCTGATCGGCGACGGCGCCCAGGGCGAAGGCGAATCGACCGCGCTCCTGCTGCCGGCCATCCAGTCCGCACGCGCCGCGGTCAATGTCATCGCGATCGGCGGTCGCAGTGATCAACCCATGTTCGAGCGCATCGCACGCGCCGGTGCTGGCGCCTATCACTATGTACCGACGACGGCGGCCGGACTCGATCCGGCGGCCTTCGATCTCGCCTTCGAGGCCGCGCACACGGCACAGACACGCGAACATGTGCTGCTGGCGCGACAGATCAACGTGCCGGCCGGCGCAACCGTGGACTCCACACTCGCGCTGCCAGCGGGTCTGCTCGATGCCAGTGGCGGCGCACTGTTCAGCGCCAGCGTATCGAGCGCGTCGGCCCCAGTGCCGGCCAGCATCCGGCTGTTTCGTCCCGACAATTCGGAGGTACTCAGCGGCGCGGGCGTGGTGATTGTCGATTCCGCGCGCGGCCGCGTGTTCCAGTTGAGCACGGCACCGCTCGGCAATTGGCGGATGCAGATCGTCGGCGGCAGTGCCGCACCGACCGGCCTGATGGAGCTACGCGTGTTGACCGATGAAGCCCGCGGGCCTGCTGGCCGGATCAGCTTCGGGCGACCCGGCTCGGATGAAACGCCGCTCGACAATTTCACCCTGGGCGAGCCAGTTGAAATGAGCTACGCCAGCTACAAGCTGCGCGATGTGCTGGTTTCGTCGGTCGTCGCCAGCGTCGAACGTCCCGATGGCAGTCAGGTCAGCGTCTCCATGCGTCCTGACTTCGGTCGCGATGGCTTCGTCGACAGCGAATCGGAACTTTTCAAGGCACAGCTCGACCTGCAGACCATGGGCTCGGCCACTGGCATCGCCGACGGCGGAGCCGGACCCGATCTGCGCGGCAGCTATCGGGTGATCGTCGAGGTTCACTACGGTGACGGCGCCGGCCAACTGGTGCAGACGACAACAGCGAGCTTCTCGGTAGTTGGCACCAGCAGCGACGGCGACAGCGATGGTCTACCGGATCGTTACGAAGCCAGCCACCTCTGTCTCGATGCCGGATCTCCGACCTTTGGCGCAAGCATCGATGCCGATGGCGATGGACTGAGCACAGCGGACGAGCGCCTGCACGGCACCGATCCCTGCACTGTCGACACCGATGAAGGTGGCGAGACCGATGGATCGGAAGTCGCGTTCGGTGGCAATCCACTGGACGCCAGCGACGATGCGCTCGGCCCGATCACCCATGCCGAGGTGCTGACCCGACTGAGTGGTCACGAGGAATTCGAACCATTGCCGGCACTGGCGCATACCATCCGCTTCGATTCGGACCCACGCTACGCACAGATCCTGGTCAAGGTCGGCGCCGGCACGCTGAGCCCGTTCAGCGATCTCGCCACCTACAACGCCGACATCGCGCAGGGCCGCATCGTCCATGCCGGTCTGAGCAATGGCCAGACCTACTGCTACCAGCTCGTGCCGAAAACCAGCGGCGGACGCATGGGTGCCGCCAGCGATATTTTCTGCAGCGTGGCACGTACCGACATGACGGCGCCGACCGGTTCGATCGTGCTGAACGAGGGCGCCGCGCAGACCCGCGCAAACACCTTGGTCGCACGCATCGCGGTCGACAACGAAAGTGCTGTCGGCGTCGAGATGAATCTGCAGTTGCCCGATGACAGCGAGACCGGCTGGATTCCGTTCGCAACGCAGTATGCGGTATCGGTTTCGACCTTGCCGCGACCGGGTGTCGCCCGGGTACGCCTGCAGTTGCGCGACGCCGCCGGCAACGAGTCCGATGCCTATGTCGATGACATCGTTCTGCTCGATGTCAACGCCGCCGGCAGCATCGAGGGTATCGTCCATGGCGCAGGCAGCGCGCTCGGCAATGCCCTGGTCCGGGTGCAGGATGCCAATAGCCAGGCCCCGGTGCTGAGCGCGGCGAATGGCAGCTTCTCGTTTGGCGATCTGTTGCCGGGCAGCTATACCCTGCTGTTCTCCCATCCCGATTACAACGACGCGATCCGCAGCAACGTCAGCGTCGTCGGTGGCGGCATGATCGATCTCGGCATCGTCGAGCTGCAGCCGATCGATACGCTGTTGTTCCGTGATGGCTTCGAGTAGTTGCAGGGAGCGCCCGTGCGAGTGATCACCTGGTTTCGAGCGATCGGAACCAGGTGATCGCGGCACGCCGTCCGGGTACCCTACCGCAGCACTGCATCCGGTCTGCTGTTCTCGAATTCAGCAACCGTCAATCGTTGACCCGCTGCCCAATGCCGGCAAACCCCGCCCGAAGTACGGAAATCCGACAGGATGAACAGCGAAGACTGGAAAGTACTGCGCGACTGGTTCGAGCGCGTGGTCGAACTGGCGCCGGAACAGCGCGCGGCGTACATCGATGAGCAATACGCGGCGCAGGCCATCGACGACGCCATGCGCGCCGAATTGTTCGCCTTGCTCGCGGCCGATCGCACCCGTGCGGCGGGCAGCACGCCACTGAACGAGCTGGCGCCGGATCTGTTGCGCGATCTTCAGGACCGAGCAGCCGGCGCCGATGAGGAGCTCGCGCCCGGCACCCGAATCGGCCGCTGGGAACTGCGCCGCGCGCTTGGCCGCGGTGGCATGGGCGCGGTGTATCTGGTCAGCCGCATCGATGGCGACTTCAGCCAGAACGCTGCGCTCAAACTGATCAGGCCGGGACTGGATCGCAGCGAACTGCAGCGAAGATTTCGGGCCGAGCGTCGGATCCTTTCAGCGCTGCAGCATCCCGGTATCGCCGGCCTGCTCGATGGTGGGGAGAGCGCTGACGGAACGCCCTATCTGGTGATGGAGTATGTCGATGGCAAGTCACTCGCCGCCTGGTGTGATGAACACCGCCTCGGCATTCCGGCCAGACTCAAACTTTTCCTGGCGGTCTGTGAAGCGGTCGCCTATGCCCATCGCAATCTGGTCGTGCACCGCGATCTCAAACCCTCCAATATCCTCGTCAGCAGCGAAGGGCGGGTCAAGCTGCTCGACTTTGGTATCGCCAAGCTGATCGAACCGAATGCCGAGTTGACCGGCGCGGAGCATCGCCTTTTCACACCGGAATACGCCGCGCCCGAGCAAGTACGCGGCGAGCCGGTCACCACCAGTGTCGACGTGCACGCGCTCGGCCTGCTGCTCTATGGACTGTTGACCGGTCGGCGACCTTTTGGCGCGCTGGCTTCCACGCCCGCGGCCTACGAACACGCGATTCTCAATCAGACGCCGACGCGACCCTCCCAGGTGGTTGCAGAGCCATTCGAGGAAGCTGCCAGCCCCGCCAGGCAGCGCGACCTGACACCGGCACGTCTGCGCGCCTATCTGCGCGGCGATCTCGATGCCATCGTGATGAAGGCCTTGCGCAAGGAAGCCAGCGAGCGCTACGCCTCGGTGGAAGCTCTGGCCGATGACATCGACCGGCACCTGCGCCGCGAGCCGGTTGCTGCGCGTCGAGGCAACTTTCGTTATCGCGCCCGGCGCTTTGTGCAGCGCCACACCGCTGCGGTCGCGATGGCCAGTCTGGCCTTGCTGTCACTTGGCGCTGGGCTCGCCGTGGCGTTATGGCAGGCCGATGTCGCACGCTCCGAGCGCGACAGTGCGCGCCGCGCCGCGCTGACCGCCGAGCGCACCGTGGATTTTATGCAGGGTCTGTTCAAGCAGGCCGACCCTTCCGAGGCACGCGGACGCTCGGTGACTGCCATCGAGATTCTCGAAAAGGGCGTGCGCACGATCGACAATCAGCTCAACGATGAACCTGGCGTCCGCGCCCGACTGTTGACTGCACTCGGCAATGCCCAGGTTTCACTCAGTGTGTTTGAGCCAGGCGCAAAGCTTCTGGAGCGGGCGCTGGTCGATGCCCGTCGCGACGGCGACGTCGTGCTGATCGGCAGCGTGATGGACTCCCTGGCCAATGCGCGCATCTGGCAGGGCGATCTGCCGGCAAACGAGGCGATCCTGCGCGAGGCACTGGCGCTGCCTTTGCCGGACACCGAGGCCGGAGAACTGGTACGGGCACGGCTCGAGGTTCGACTCGGTACGCGACTGACCGGTCGCTCCGCCCTGGCCGAAGGCGAGCAGTACTACCGTCAGGCGATGGCGCGCCAACAACGCTGGCTGGGCCGTGTCCAGCCCGAGGTCATTCTGCCATTCACTGGCCTGCTGCACGCCGGCAACCACTTCGAAGAGGCCGAACACCTGCTGCGCGAGGCACTTGAACTGCTGCGTCGCGAGCGGCCCGACGATCCTCTGCGCGCGCTGATCGCCGGTCAGCTCGGCAGCAACCTGGCCAGACAGGGGAAGAATGCCGAGGGCGCCGAACTCATGCGCGAATCAATCGCGGCAAAAATCATTGTCTATGGCGAGGACCATCACAGTGTCGACACCGCTCGCCACAATCTGGCTCTGACCTTGACCAAACTTGATGAATTTCCCGAGGCCGAACGACTGATGCGCCAGGTACTGGCATCGCGGCTGCATCGACACGGACCGCAGCACGTCAATGTCGCGCAGACCCAACTCGCCCTCGCCGGCCTGTTGACCGACACCGGGCGCGCCGCCCATGCCGAACCGCTATGGCGCAGTTCGCATGCCACGATATCGCAGCAAATGGGCGCGGAGAGTCGGCCCGCAGCGATGGCGACCATGGGACTTGCGCGCAGCCTGCGCGATCTCGGTCGCTACGACGAAGCATTGGCGGCTTTTGAACTTACCGCGCATACCAATGCGGCGATCGGACCATCGGCACTTGAGAGCGTATCGCGCGCGCGTATCGAAGGCCTGCGCGTGCGCCTTGCCCGCGGCGACCATCCGGTCGACTGTGTTGCCGAAGAGCGGATGGCTCCGGATCTGGCTGTCGGAACCGCATTGCACGGCTATGGCCGCGCCATACTCGGCGCCTGCTGGCGCGCGAACGGAGAAGCGGAACGCGGCCAAGCGTTCATCGTCGAAGGAATCCGCGAGCTCGAAGCTGCCCATTACGGCGGGCGCGAGGAACACCAGTGGGCCCAGGCCCAATTGCACCCTTAGGGCAGGCCGCATTCACCATTTCACTGGCGCCGCGCATTCAATCAGGCAGTCCTCACACTTGCCGCACAGCGGCGTGCCCTATGGTCCACACTTGGCCGCCCAGCGAGCCGCGACCCGGCCCGTCAGCGCGGAGCGGGCTTTTGCGCTTGCAGGGATTGCAGATTGCGCCGTACCCGTTCGGTCTCGATATGGGTCGGGCCGAATACGGCGACGTAAATCGCCAGTGCTTCGGACTGCAAAGACTCGGCCTGCGCTTGCTGCCCCAGTGCAGAGAGTGCGAGGGCCTTGGACTCCATGGCCTGGGCCATGTCCTTGCTGCCCTGCATCTTGAAGCGGGTCAGATCCGCCATCGCGGCATCCGCCTCGCGCAAGGCTTCATCGTTGCGTCCGAGACGCGCCAGAATGCCAGCCCGATTGCCGCGCACCAGGGCACATATTGGATGATCGAGTTTGTGCGTCTGGCACTCGGCCAAGGCCAGGTCGAAATCAGCCAGCGCGCCTGCATCGTCTCTGAGCTTGCGTTTGCCGATCGCGCGGTAGCGATAGGGAAACAAGGCGCCACTGCTGCCAAGCTCCTTGTACATTGCGATCGCTTCGTCGAGGTAGGCAAATCCCTGTTCCGACTCCCCGGCCTCAATCGACTCCCAACCGAGATCCGTCAATACCGAGGCGGTCCAGGGATGCGTGCCGGGGTAGGTCTTGCGTGCCAGCCCTAAGCGCCGCGCATTGAGCGCCGCCGCCGCAGCGTATTCGCCCTTGCGGTGCTCGATGTCGGCGAGCCCGCTCAACGCCATTTCCAGCCCAGGGTTGTCCGGGCCGAACAGGCGTTCGCGTTCGCGAATCGATTCTCGGTAAATCGGCTCTGCCTCATCAAATCGCTGCATGTTGAACAGCGCTGTGCCGAGATTGCTCAGGCTGATGCCAAGCTGCGGATCGTTGGGCTTGCCATACTCGCGCTGGATCGCCAATGCGCGCGTAATTGCCGCGAGCGCATCGTCGCGTCGACCCTGGGCCTCGCGCACCGCCTGGACAAAGCCGAGCGCATTGACCAGGGGCAGCGGGTCTTCCTCGACATGCGCTTCAAGAATGGCAACGGCTCGGTCGACCAATGGCTCGGCAAGCAGTGGGCGCTCATGATACATCTCGATCGACGCGCGATTGAGCAGCGACTCGGCGACGACCGGATGATCCTTGCCATAAACCTGCTCGGCGAGGGCGAACGAACGCTCAAACAGTGCCTGGGCTTCGTCAAAGCGGCCTTGACTGGTGCGTATCTCGCCAAAGTCGTCGAGCAGATCGATCTGCAAATTCGGGTCTTCGGCAATTTCGCTGTCGATCCTCGCCAGCGCATCGTCCACGGCCTGATCCACGGTTTGCGGTGCGCCAGCGGCGCTGCGGATCGGATCGGCATTGATGAAGCTCTGCATCATGAAATCTTTCACCCGTCGGGTGCGCGCTGCGGAGTCCAACGCTGCCGCTGCGGCCGCTTCGGCGCGCACCGATTGCGCGGCCGCAAGCGCTGCACTGGTCCGCGCACGGTCGGCTTGCCAGAGTGCGACCACCAGACCAGCGAGCACACCCAGCGTCGCCAGTGTCGCTGCGGTCACACCACCGCGATGACGACGGACAAATTTGCGAAAGCGATAGCTGAGCGTATCGGACTCGGCACGCACCGGATGACCATTGAGATGGCGGCGGATGTCGTCGGCCAGCTCGGCCGCACCCTGGTAACGCCGTTCCGGTTCGCGCTTGAGTGCATGCAGCACGATCATGTCGAGATCGCCGCGCAGCTGTCGGGCGAGACGCTGGCGGTGCAACTGTGTGCTTCCTTCGGTATCCGTGGCCGCAAGAATCGCCGCACTCGGACGACTGGCACTCTCGTCGCCGAGTTCGCGCGCAATCCGGTCAATGGCCTTGCCACGCCGCTGATGCGGCGATTGGCCGGTCAGCAGTTCGTACAGGATTACACCCAGCGCGTAGACATCGGTCGCCGTGCTGATCGGCAGACCGAGGATCTGCTCGGGCGCGGCATAGCCTGGCGTCAGGATCCGCATGCCGGTGTCGGTCAATGGCTCAGCCTCATCCCCATCGAGCAGTTTGGCGATGCCGAAATCGAGCAGCTTGGGCTGATTGTCAGCGCTCAGCAAGACATTGGAAGGCTTGAGATCCCGGTGCACGATCAATCGGCGATGCGCATAGGCAACCGCTTCGCAGATCAGCAGGAACAGGTGCAGTCGGGCCTCCAGATCGAGCCCCTGGCGATTGGCCGCATCGATCAGGCCAGTGCCTTCGACATACTCCATCACCAGATACGGCAGGCCATCGGCGCTCAATCCACCGTCGATCAATCGCGCGATGCCTGGATGCTCGAGTTGGGCGAGGATGCGACGTTCACGCAGGAAGCGCTGCACGATGTCGTCGCTATCGAGACCGCGGCGCAGCAACTTGATCGCCACCCGCTGCTCGAAGTCGGCACCCGGTCGGCGCGCCTCGTAAACCTCGCCCATGCCGCCACGACCGATTCGCCGCTGCAATTCGTAGGCGCCGATGCGCTGCCCGCTGCGATCGCTTGGCGCTTCCGCCTCGGGGTTCAGGGTGTCGATGGCGATCTGGCTCAGTGCATCGAGCGCGCCCTGCGAATGCTGATCCTGGTCCAGCCAGCTCGACAATTCGGCAGCGAGCTCGGGTTCCTGCTGGTGCAGTTCCGCCATTCGACGGGCACGCTCACCCTCACTGCAGTCAAGCAGCTCATCGAACAGGCGCGAGACGCGCCGCAGCTTGTCCGCATCAAGGCTCATCGTCGGACATGCCATCGAGTTGGCTATGCAGGAAAGCGCGCGCCTTGCGCCAGTCGCGCTTGAGTGTGCGTTCGGACATGCCGAGCTTTTCGCCAGCCTCTTCGAGGCTCATGCCGGCGAAAAAGCGCAACTCGACCAGACGCGAAAGCCGTGGGTCGAAGGTCTCCAGCAGATTCAGCGCCTGATCCAGGGCGATCACATCGGTGCCGCTCTCCATTGCCTGATCCAGGCCATGATCGAGCGAGGTGATATCGGCGTCCCCGCCACGCTTCTCGGCCAGGTCGGCACGCAGGCGATCCACCGCGATCTGGCGCATCGCCCGTGCCGCTGTCGCGAAGAAATGCGCGCGCCCTTCGCTGCCGAGCGACATGCCGCGGATCAGTCGCATATAGCTCTCATGAACGAGCGAGGTGGCGCCCATTCCCCCTCCATCGAAGCGTTGACGCTGGCGACCGGCAATCGCCCTGAGTTCGGCATAGACAACGGTGAACAGCCGGTCTGCCGCCGGTCGATCGCCAGCCTGGGCCCTGCCGATGAGTTCGGTGAGTTCTTCTGCCATCTGCTTGCCCCGGCGGTTGCTGGCCACATCCTATGGACGGCCGAACCGATAAGGCAAGCGAATTGATCGCAGTTCCAGAGGTGAATGGCTTGGGGATCATGTGCTGTCATACGCTCATTGGCGCGCTCAGAGGCCACCAAGGGCCATCGCTGACGGCGATTTGTCCCCTCAGCGCGGTTTTCACCGTATCTGCTGGTAGACGCCACCCAGGAGACCATCATGATCATCAAGCGGCTTACCCCCTTCGTCCTCTGCCTGCTGGTTTCCGCCTGCGGCGGTGGCACGCCCGAACACCTGGCCGCCGACATGCAGAAAGCCCTGCAGGCCGGCGATATCGATGCCGCGCTCGCCCTCGGCGATCTCGACGGCGCGCCGCCCGATGCGTTGTTTTTCTATGCCGACATGGTGCCCGACTGTCAGAGCGGCGATACCTGCGTGGTCAGTCTCGCGCCGTACACCGCCGAACGCGCCGAGGAGGATCGCCAAAGCGCCGCCGAACAGGGATTCGAGATGACGTCGACTCCGGTTGGCGTGCTTGTGGTGAGTAGCCAGTCCAAGGACGCCAGCGGCGAGAGCAGCAGCAAGGTGCAATTGCCGTACGCGAAGGTCGGCGACCGCCACAAGGTGATCATTGGTCGCTTCAGCGCTGCCAAGCTGGCCGAAATGCGTGCGACCTCCACCGAAGCCCTGGTCGACAAGATGCTCGCGGCCGGTATCTACGACGACGCCACCCGGAGCCATCGCAGCGACTGGAAAGAGATCGCCACAGCGCTGCCTGCCGGCGGCGGCGAAGTGGGTGCCTGGTTCAAGCAGCGCACCGAAGCGGTTCATGCCGCCGCCAAGGCCGCTGACCTGGACGGCGTGATCAAGGCTGGCGGCCAGATGGAAGCCATGATCTATCGCGACAAGGAATACGATGGCACGCCGGTGCCGCGTGAACTACGGTTGCTCAAATTGCGCGCGCAAACCCTGCGCTCGCTCGCGACCGTCAAGGTACTCGGCGGCTACCAGTATGGGACCGACACCCTGCTCATCATCGAAGGCACCAGCGACAACGGCTGGATCGTCCGTGGCCCGATCCTGATCAGTGGTGAAGGCGAAGACATGGGCGTCAGCGGACGCGGCACGATCAGCTATCCGGAATCCTAGAGCAAACCGGATCGAGCCTATTCAGAACAAGCAGGCGCAGCGGCCGAGGGCCACTGCGCCGCCGTCGCAGGTAGCCGCTGCCAGTTATCACCGCGTACGCATCGATCCGTGCTGAGCCTTGACCGCCTCGTCGGGCACACGCAGCAACCGGACCGCCCGAACCAAACAGGCACGCCGCCGCCAAGCTGTCACACTTGGCCAGCTGCACGCCAGTCCTGGCGGCGCTATTGCAGCGCCGACTCGGCTGCCGAAGTCGTCGCTCAAGTCTTGGCATCGTCTGCCAGCCGCCCAAGCGCGGCACGCGCAAGCTTCGGGGATCTTCATGCAAACGCCCTTCGATCCAGCATCCACCGCCGCCCAGCCAGCCCCAGCGATCCCGGCCGTCTCTGCCGAGGTTTCTGCAGCGAATGAAGCCAAGAACCGATGGCAGCAGCTGATCGGCCCCGCCAAGCTGCGCTGGAGCAAGCTGAGCGAAGCCGACCTGCTGAAGACCGCCGGCAACGAACACCAACTCGCCGTGCTCGTGCAAGGCCGCTACGACATCCCACGCGGCGACGCCTACCGCCAGGTCAAGAGTTTTCATGAGACCCAAAAACTCTAAAACGCACAGTGCGATAAGCGCAGGAACGTAGGAACGTAGGGTGCAATAAGCGCAGCGCATTGCACCGGCTCCATAAGCGAGGAACGTAGGGCGCAATAAGCGCAGCGCATTGCGCCGGCTCCATAAGAAGGCGAGCGAGTAGCCCGGATGGAGTTGCGAAGCAACGCAATCCGGGGCAGTGTTCCCTGACAGAATCGCAAAACCGTAGGTCGGGTCCCGCGAGGCAAAACCCGACAACGGATTGTCCGCAGCATGGACCGCAGCGCCAGTGGATGGCCGGCCCGCATTGCACGCCCTCTATCCGCGAGGCAGACTACCCAATGTCTGCCCGCAGCTGCCGGCGTCTGATCTTCTACCTGCCCGCAACCCGGCATCGCGCACTCGATGATGTTCGAACTGATCCAGCTCAACGCGGCCGAACTTCGCGAGATCGCCGAAGCCATTGCGCCCGCACACCTCACACAGCACCTGGAACCGGGCGCCCTGCCCCCGGTGTTTGTCGCCGAGCGCGCACTGCAGTCGCTCAGTCGGGGGGTCGCTGAAGTCTGGGCATGTACGTTTCTGATCGTGCGTGTGGCAGATCGGCGAATCGTCGGCGGCTGCGGATTCAAGGGCGCGCCCATCGCCTCACGCGTCGAGATCGGCTACGCCGTAGCGCCTACCGCGCGACGACAGGGCGCCGCTACCGCAGCAGTCGTCAAGCTCTTGAACATCGCATTCCAGTCGGGTGCAAGCGAGGTACTGGCCGAGGTGGCACAAGACAATGTCGCCTCTGCCCGTGTTGTGGAAAGCGCGGGCTTTCACCGGCACGGCGAACGCATCGATGAGGAAGGCGAGCAGCTGATCCAGTGGCTGGCAGCACGCGATTCCGGTGACTGACCCGCTGCGCCAACGAGTACGCCGAATGGCGCGCAGCAGAATCCGGGACAGGCTAGCGCCGCAGCTCAAGCAACCCGAGCTTGCGGACGCATTCTGGACACCCAAAAGTTTGCACCGCTACGACACGAATCGATCGGGCCATGGTCAGTTCTAGCGCGGCGCTGTCCAAATTTGACCGGCTGATCCTGCTTCCACCGCCTGTTGCAGGCTGTCCGGCATTTGCGCGGCAATGGCGGCATTGGCGCGCCTGACCGCCAGGGCAGCCCGCGGATTGACGAACAACCATATTGGAACCATACTGGTTTCTAGTTGCCGGGAGCTAGCAATGCCGACCACGCTGACCTTGAAAAATATTCCGGACGAGGTGTACGAGCGCCTGAAGACTTCGGCCGAAATGCACCGGCGAAGCATGAACAGCGAGGCCATAGTTTGCCTCGAGTCCGTGTTGCTGCCCGGGCGACTTGACGCCAGCGAACGAGTAGCCCGCGCTCGTGCCTTGCGAGCAGCGCTACCCAAGACCAAGTTCCTTGCCAA
Source organism: Lysobacterales bacterium (assembly GCA_043738015.1). Taxonomy (GTDB): domain Bacteria; phylum Pseudomonadota; class Gammaproteobacteria; order Xanthomonadales; family Ahniellaceae; genus 0-14-3-00-62-12. The sequence goes on along the minus strand of JAYSZM010000001.1, from coordinate 2,844 downwards.
GGACATTGATGCGTTCAAACGTGCGGCGCGCAAGTGATCGTCGTGGACACCAATGTGGTCGCCTACCTGTACCTGCCAGGACAGCACACTGCGCGTGCCGAGGCGTTGTTGTCGAATGACGCTGATTGGGCCGCGCCACTGCTCTGGCGCAGCGAGTTTCGAAATATTCTCGCGGGCTACATGCACCGAAATACCCTGACCCTTGAGCAAGCGCGCGAACTGCAGAATGAGGCTGAAGCGTTGCTGGCAGGCAACGAACACGAAATTGATTCGGGCCGCGTGTTCGAGCTTGTACGCGATAGTGATTGCTCCGCCTACGACTGCGAGTTCGTGGCGCTCGCGTCACAGCTGAAAACGAAGCTCGTGACCATGGACGCAAAATTGCTGAAGGCGTTTCCAACGTACGCCGTGTCTCTATCTGCGGCCCGATGAAGCTGTAGAACTGTGGCCTGCGACCACGAAAGTGGAGTGCGTAGTGCGTAGCCCGGATGGAGTTGCGAAGCAACGCAATCCGGGACAGTGACGCCGCGCGGCAACCGAAACCGCGCCGAAACCGGAGGGTCCGGGTCCCGAAACCGGAGGGTCCCGAAACCGGACACCGGGTCCCGAAACCGCGAAACCGGACACCCACTTTTTGTATCACACCGGTATCGGTCGACAACGAAGCATCCGCGGTCGAACGCCTGGGCTTCTTTCCGCTCAAGGAGTTGGCAAAGCCAGCCAAAGCCAGGCAAAGCCACAAAGCCAGGACACCCATGAGTTCGAGCCAGGCAAAGCCAGGACACCCATGAGTTCGAACTATCCTAGGCCACGCAACACCCTCACTGAGTTGCACCCTTCGAAAAGTGGGTGTCCAGATCCTCCTCTAAATAGTGCACTCACGCCTGCCTTGAAGAATCAACAACGCCCCGGCGGACTAGTCGAAGAACTCGCGGCGGCTGAACTCAATCGCTGCAGCCAAGGTCACCATCAGCGCGGCGATACTGCTTACGAGCATCACGATCTCCGGTGCAGGATTCTTGGTGAGCGGTTGCATCGGCATGGTCCATGGAAACCACGGTCCGAACTCCGGCGATTGGCCGATGATGAAACCCATGACGGTGGCACTCATGCCAATCGACACCGCAACCGTAAAGCTCTTCCAACGCAGCGCAATGAAGGTATGCAAGGCGATCAACAGGCTGGCGCATAGGTACACCTTGCCCAGGCGCTGCAACAGTTCGCCGACGTCCGGCCAACCTCCGAACGGAATCGACGCGCGCAACTGCAACAGCTGGCCGCCGAACGGTATCAACACCAGGGCCAGCAGCAACATGCTCAGCAGCAGCAGCAGTGCGAGTACCACCAGCTTGGCGAGATAAAAACTCGAGCGCGGCAGCGGCAGCGCGAGCAGGTGCTTCCACTGCCGATCCTGATGTTCCAACTGCGCCAATAGTGCCGATTGCAGCGTGATGTAGAGCGGCAACATCAGGAACGTGAAGATGCCCACGATGGCGCCGGCGTAGTCGACCCAAACGCTTTCGGGCGTTGCATCCCTGGCTACCGGCGAATTGCGTTGCAGCAGCCATTGCAAGGTCACCAGGGCAACAACGACGAGCGGCGCGATCAGTGTCAATCGCAGCGCCAGCGTGCCTTTCAGCTTCAAGACTTCGGCAAACAGCGCGCGTCCGTAGTGGGTCATGGTCAGGTCCCCGCGCACGTTTGCGTCAAGTCGAAGAACATCGATTCCAACGATGGTCGTTCGGTCGCCAGTGCGCTGACATTGAAGCCAGCGGCGACGACAAGGCGATTGAGCTCGTGCGCCGGGTGCGGCGAGGCGATGCGCAGCCGTGCGCTCTCGACCGCGGCGCTGATTCCTTGCGCGATAAGCCATTGCGCGGCTTCGTCCAGGCGATCGCAGGTGAGGGTCACGTATGGGCTGGATCGCGACTGCAACTCGGCCATCGAGCCTTGGAACCTCAGCTTGCCGCGGTACAACACGCCAATATGGGTCGCCACTTGCTCGACCTCACTCAGCAAGTGCGAGGACACGATCACGGTCAAACCATCATCGCTGACAAATCGGCGCAACAGCGCACGCAAATCCGCGATGCCTTGCGGATCCAGACCATTGGCCGGCTCGTCGAGAATGAGTACCGAGGGCTCGGCGAGCAAGGTCAGCGCCAGTCCCAGGCGTTGGCGCATGCCCAACGAGTATTCGCCCGCGCGTTGCCCGGCTGCGTGGCGCAGTCCGACGCGCTCCAGCAGCGCGTCGATTGCGCCGCGCGGTTTGCCGAGCAGGCGCCGAGTCACTTCAAGATTGTCGTAACCGCTCAGGTGCCCGTATACCGACGGCGTCTCGATCAGCGCGCCAACAGCCGCGCGAGCGCTGCGCGATGCCGGCTGTCCGCCGATGACGATGTCGCCCGACTGCGGCCGCAGCAAACCAAGCAGCAGCCGAATCGTCGTGGTCTTGCCGGCACCATTTGGGCCGACAAAGCCGTATAGGCTGCCGGCGGGGACCTCAAGATTCAGACCATCAACACCGCCGCCCGATGCAAAGTGTCGTGTAAGCGCGCGGGTACTCAATGCAAGCGTCATGCATCACTTCCGTTCAGGGCACGCGAGCAGTCTTGCCCGCACGCGCATGCGGCTCATGTGCCAATGGTCCGGTCGCAGGCAATGGCCAGCAGATTGCCCGTTTTCGTCTGCCTCCGGCCCTTGGGTGAGCCTGCGTGGGTGAAGGAGAAGAACTGGACACCCGACGAAGAACTGGACACCCACTTTTTCAACACCAAGGGCGGTTCAAAGAATTCAAAGCTGGTTAAACCGGACACCCACTCTTTGTATCACACGGGTATTGGT